>JBAPYC010000944.1:0-1595 GCA_049284535.1 Streptosporangiaceae bacterium | reverse complement strand
CCGGCGCCCACCCCGCGGCTCTCCCGCGGCAGGCTGTTCATGATCCCGGCCCGGTTCGGCGAGGCGAACAGCCCCATGCCGATGCCGTTCATGAGCAGGATCAGCGCGAACTGCCAGTAGGTGAAGTTCACCGGCAGCAGCTCGAGCAGGACGAACGAGGCCGCGGCCACGACCATGCCGCCGGTGGCAAAGGGCCGGGCGCCGAACCGGTCGGACAGCCAGCCGGACGCGGGCCCGGCGATCAGGAAACCGACGGTCAGCGGCAGCATGGCGATGCCGGCCCACAGCGGGGTCCGCTCGAAGCTGTAGCCGTGAATCGGCAGGTAGATGCCCTGCAACCAGATGATCAGGATGAACATCAGGCCGCCCCGGCCGAGGCCGGACAGCAGGCTGGCCAGGTTGCCCGCAGTGAACGGGCGGATCCTGAACAGCGCCAGCCGGAACATCGGATCGGCCACCCGGGTCTCGATCACGCAGAACGCGAGCAGCACGGCCAGGCCGCCGAAGACGAGCGAGAGCACCAGCGGGCTGGTCCAGCCCATGGTGTGGCCGCCGTAGGGCTGGATTCCGTAGGTGATGCCGACCAGGACGGCGATCAGGCCGGCCGCGAAGGTCAGGTTACCCCACCAGTCCAGCCTGGCCGGCCTGCGCACGCCCAGCTCACGCAGCTTCAGGTAGGACCAGATGGCGCCCAGGATGCCGAACGGGACCGAGACCAGGAACACGTACCGCCAGCTGATCGGGCCGAGCACGCCGCCCAGGACCAGGCCGATGAACGAGCCGGCGATGCCGGCCACCTGGTTCAGGCCTAGCGCCAGCCCGCGCTCGTTGGCCGGGAACGCGTCGGTCAAGATGGCGCTGGAGTTGGCCATGAGCATGGCCCCGCCGACCGCCTGCAGGATCCGCATCCCGATCAGCCACCAGGCTGCGGCCGTCCCTTGCAGCCAGGTCACCGACAGCAGCACCGAGAAAATGGCGAAGATGGCGAAGCCAAGGTTGAACATCCGGACCCGGCCGAACATGTCACCGAGCCGCCCGAAGCTGACGACCAGCACGGCCGTCACCACCAGGTACCCCATCAGCAGCCACAGCAGCAGGGTGGTGTTGCCCGCCTGCAGCGGATTGACCCCGATGCCGCGGAAGATGTCTGGCAGCGCGATCAGCATGATGGAGGAGTTGATGGTGGCCATCAGCATGCCCAGCGTCGTGTTGGACAGCGCGATCCACTTGTAGCGCGGCCCGACTCCCGCATCGCGTCCAGCCTCGTGCTGAGCGTGGCCGTTGTGCGGAGCGTGAGCCGTCTCCGCGTGCTGCGGATGAGATGATGCGGACGGCACGTGCGATCCCTCCCAGGGCGACAGATCTGTGGCGCGATCCGGCCTTGCCTGGTAGGCAGCCACCGCGATCGGCACCCGTAATTTAGTTGCTTGCTAACAACTAAATTATCAGCCGATGTGTTCCCGCTCAAAGCCGCCCCGTCGAAATCCAGCCAGGGATCACGCAGGAACTCCCGCCAGCAGGGGTCGTGGCCGCTCGGGAAGATGAAAGCGCCGTTCACCGCGTCAGAACGCGATGAACGGCGCTTTCGCTACCTT
>JBAPYC010000943.1:0-2643 GCA_049284535.1 Streptosporangiaceae bacterium | reverse complement strand
AGCCAACTCGCATTCCCTTACCGCTCGCAACGGCCGGGAAGCACGCGATGGCCCGGTGCATCCGCCCGGAGAAAGCCGATGGTACATCGCTGCGGCTAGCCGACCGCCCGCACACACAGCACAGAGGCCGCCGGAACCCCCGCACAGCGCCGGCACAGCACCGCGACCGCTAGAGACGACCCGACGGCACACCGGCTCGCGTGGTACGGCTCGCACGGGGGGCGGGACTTCCCGAGTGCACGCGGGGCTAGCCGGTGGTTCCATTCCACACCTGATCCGGGATGCGCCACGCGACGACGTACCGGGAGATGGGCCGGGGCCCCAGGTCCCAAGGCCCCGGTAGCCGGTGACCTGGGAGCCGCCGACCTCATCGGATGTGCCGCGGAAGGAGAGAGACGCGGCGGGATGAGGAACATGGGCGGGGATCTGTGCAGGGAAAAATGTGGCCCCTGCGGGCGCTGGCGGTGGCCTAACGCACCCGCAGGGGCCGACCGGCAGGGTCGGAGCCGGTCAGTGGCCGGGTCTCCCCCGAGATGAGACCCGGACCTTTCCTTGACTGGGTCGCAACCCCCCAAGCGAACCCCAGTCACATGTAAAGACGCCGGGGGATGCTCGGATGGTTGCTCACGCTCCGCAATTTCCTGTCTCAGATTAGTAACGGAGAGTGACCCGTAGCTGGCAGCGGAAACGCGCGCCGAGGCCCGGCGGCGAAGATCAGCGACTTGCAGCCGAGAAGAACGCGCGGGCGAGGGAGGCGGCGGAAAGCCGGGCCGTCTTGCCGTACTCCACCGCTGCGATCGCGACGTCACCCTGGTAGCCGACGAACCAGCTGGTCCACGTCGATCCGGTGTGCACCAGGCCTACCTGCCCGTAGACCTGCCCGCCAGATGCTCTGGCCGCCTTGGCGGCACCCGAGCTGACCGCGCCGCGCATGAGACTACGTAGCGCCGTTGCCGTGGCCGATGGCAGCGGGGTCGCCAGCTTGGCGACCGCACCCGGCGAGGTCTGGACGACCTGCGGCACGTGCCAGCTGCCCGAGTCAACGGTCCCAGCGACCATGGCCATCGACAGCAGGCTCACCCGGACATTGCCCTGGCCGACGGTCTCAGCAGCCAGGGCGGCGTCGTTCGCGGCAGCCGGAACCGATCCGGAGAAGGCCGGAACCGGCAGCGTCCAGGTCGAGCCGATGCCGAACTCCCTGGCGGCCTGGACGAACTGGCTGGGCGAGAACCGCTCGGACAGGCCCGCGAAGGCCGTGCTGCAGCCCTGGGCGAAATCGGTGCTGAACGACTGCTGCTGACCGGTGTTATCGCTGGTGAAGGTCTGCCCGCCGACGTTGAAGGAGTTCGCGCACGGAACCGGGGCGGACAGCTGGATGTGCTGGTTGATCACGGCGGCGGCGGACACGATGGTAAAGGCCGTGCCCGGCGCGAGCTTGGAGGCCAGCGGGCCGGCCGCGGGCAGGGACACTGGTCCCTGGCGTTGCGCGACCGCGAGAACCTGGCCGGTCGAAGCGCTGGCGGCGACGAGCTCGCCCGAGTTCGAGCTCCTGTTCAGCGCGCTTAGGGCAGCGCTTTGCACGCCCGGGTCGATCGTGGTGCGCAGCGGCGTCCCGGTCGTGCCAGTCCAGCGCGACAGGACCCCGGTCTGCGTGCCGCTCGAGTTCACCGTCACGACCTCGGTGGTCGGGGTGCCGAGCAACTGGCGCTGGTAGGTGTGCTCCAGGCCGTTCAGCCCGACCGTGGTCCCGGGGGCGTAGATCGCTCCGTCGGCGCGCAGCACCGGATCGATCTCACTGCCGACGGTACCGACCAGCCCGTTAGCCGCAGAGTGGTACAGCCGCTCCGACGTCTTGTGCACGACCAGGCCCGGCACCTTGCGCAAGCTGGCCCGCAAGCTGGCGTAGGTGTCGGCGTCCAGGGTGGCCAGGTGGAGGAACTGCTGTGGCGGCGCCGCCGTGATCTGGCCGAGCACCTGCCCGGCCTGGACCTTGGCGACCTTGGCGAAGTCACTGGCCGTCTGGGACGGATTCTTCAGCTGCTGCGGCCACACGCCTATCACGTACGCGCGGGCTGATTGCTGCAGCGGCGATCCCTTGGCGTCCAGCACCGGCGCCCGGTCCGGGAACTGGTTCACCACCGCCAGCCGCTCCCCCGGCCCCAGGCTCGGATTGATGACGCTAGGTGCCCACTCCACCTTCCAGCCGCCGTTGACCTCCTGCAGGGCAAAACGGCCCTGGTAACGCCAGACGCGTTCGGAGTCCGCCAGGTCCACGGTGGCATTGAAGGTCGCCTCGGCCCGGTCACCATGCTGCACGACCGAGTTCATGGACAGGAAGAACTGCCCGGTGTCGAGCTGGCCGAGGACGGAACGCAGGCTGGCGGCCACGGTGGCAGGCTCGGCCGTGGTCAGCGAGCCCGCCGCCGAGTACTCCTGCTGCTCCCAGTCGTACAAGAACGCCTGCGCGGTGGGCTCGGCGGAACGTTCCGCGCCGAAGCCGGTAGCAAGGCCGATGCCGAGCACGCCGACGACCACGATGCCCAGCGCGGCCAGGCGGGAGCGACGTCTTCTGGGCCAGAACTTGCGGCTGGTCTTGGCCGGCGACGGCTGGGCCCTGTGCCTGGCGGCCCGGCTCCCCGGGGC
>JBAPYC010000942.1:0-8835 GCA_049284535.1 Streptosporangiaceae bacterium | reverse complement strand
GGGGCGAACTTCCAGACCGCCATCATCATCGGGTAGTTCCAGGGAGTCACCTGGGCGCACACCCCGATCGGCTCGCGCCGGATCATCGAGGTGTGGTCCTTCATGTACTCCCCGGCGCTGCGGCCCTCGAGCACCCGGGCGGCGCCGGCGAAGAACCGGATCTGGTCCACCGACGGCGGGATCTCCTCGGAATTGGTCAGCGCCACCGGCTTGCCGGTGTTGCGGGTCTCCGCCTCGACGATGTCGTCGGCGCGCTTTTCGATCGCGTCGGCGAAACGGAACAGGGCCAGGCTGCGCTCGGACGGCGTGGTCTCCTTCCACGTCTCGAACGCGGCGGCCGCGGCCTGCATCGCCGCGTCCACGTCCTGGCGGCCCGAGATCGGGGCTTGCGCGTAGACCTCGCCGGTACTGGGATCTATTACGTCACTGGTACGCCCGTCAGCGGTCTCGGTGTACTTGCCGTTCACGAAGTTCTGCAGCATGCGGTCGGTCATCGCTAACCCTCCATCCGGCGGATTGTCTGCGTCGCGGAGTGTTGACGTCGCTCTGCGACGAGCTTCGCAGAGATGGACTATCTACACAAGTGATTCAGTTGCTATCTTTACATATAACTACGAAATCAGTTGACTTGGTAGCGGACACAGCACCACGCCAGAACAGGAGGCGGCCGCATGGCGCGCAGCCCGAGGACGCTCCCGCCCGGCAATGTCGTACCCGACAGTGTGTCCAAGCAAATCATCGAGCAGCTGCAGCAGGACGGCCGGCGTTCCTACGCCGCGATCGGCAAGGCCATCGGGCTGTCCGAGGCGGCCGTCCGGCAGCGGGTCCAGCGCCTCCAGGACACCGGCGTGATGCAGATCGTGGCGGTGACCGATCCGCTGACGCTGGGCTTCCGGCGGCAGGCCATGATCGCGGTCAAGACCGACGGCGACCTGGAGAAGGTGGCCGGCCACCTGGCCGACATGGATGAGATCGACTACGTGGTGATCACCGCGGGCTCGTTCGACCTGCTGGCCGAGGTGGTCTGCGAAGACGACGACCACCTGCTCGACATCCTCGGCCGCGTGCGCGCGGTGCCGTGCGTGACCAGTACCGAGACGTTCGTGTACCTCAAGCTCCGCAAGCAAACCTACTCATGGGGAACGAGATGACATCCTCCTTCGACAGCGTCGCGCAATCACAGGAAGCCGCTAAGCGAAACCTGTGGCTGCATTTCACCCGGATGTCCGCGTATGCGGACAGCGACGTCCCTGTGATCGTGCGCGGCTCAGGGCCCTACGTCTTCGACCAGCATGGCAAGCGCTACCTGGACGGCCTGGCCGGCCTGTTCGTCAGCCAGGTCGGGCACGGCCGGACCGATATCGCCGAGGCCGGTGCTCGCCAGGCCAGCGAGCTGGCCTACTTCCCGCTGTGGTCCTACGCCCACCCCAAGGCCATCGAGCTGGCCGCGCGGCTGGCCGACCTGGCCCCGGGCGATCTGAACCGGGTGTTCTTCACCACCAGCGGCTCTGAAGCGGTCGAGTCGGCGTGGAAGCTGGCCAAGCAGTACTTCAAGCTGACCGGCCAGCCAGGCCGTTACAAGGTGATCAGCCGGGAACTCGCCTACCACGGCACCTCCATGGGCGCGCTGGCCGTCACCGGGCTGGCCGACATCAAGGTCCCGTTCGAGCCGCTGCCGCCCGGCGGCGTGCGGGTGCCGAACACCAACTTCTACCGCGCGCCCGAATTCGTGCGCGACGACCTGGACGCGTTCGGCCAGTGGGCAGCGGATGAGATCGAGCGGGCCATCCTGCGGGAGGGGCCGGAGTCGGTGGCCGCGGTCTACCTGGAGCCGGTCCAGAACTCCGGCGGCTGCTTCCCGCCGCCGCCCGGGTACTTCCAGCGGGTCCGTGAGATCTGCGACCGGTACGGCGTGCTGCTCGTCTCGGACGAGGTGATCTGCGCGTTCGGCCGGCTCGGCTACTACTTCGGTTCGCAGCGGTACGGGTACCAGCCGGACATCATCACCTTCGCCAAGGGCGTGACCTCCGGGTACTCGCCGCTGGGCGGGATGATGGTCCGGGACGAGCTGATGGAGCCGTTCACCGAAGGCACGGCCACGTTCCTGCACGGGATCACGTTCGCCGGTCACCCGGTGTCGACCGCGGTGGCCCTGGCCAACCTGGACATCTTCGAGAAGGAAGACCTGCTGGGCAACGTCCGGGCCAACGAGGCCGCGTTCCGGGCCACCCTGGAGAAGCTCTCGGACCTGCCGATCGTCGGCGAGGTCCGCGGCGCCGGCTACTTCTACGGGATCGAGCTGGTCAAGGACAAGGAAACCCGGCTGACGTTCGACGACGACGAATCCGAACGGCTGCTGCGCGGGTTCCTCTCGCACGCCCTGTTCGACGAGGGTCTGGTCTGCCGGACCGACGACCGCGGCGACCCGGTCATCCAGCTGTCGCCGCCACTGATCTGCGGCCAGGAGCACTTCGATGAGATAGAGCACATCCTGCGCGAGGTGCTCACCGAGGCCTGGAAGCGCGTCTAGCAGGCTGATCCGCCCGCGCCGGTAGGGCCGCCGGATAGGCCCGCCAGGTGCAACCACCGCCAGACGGGGTAAGAAGTCCGCATGCATGATGGCGGAGGCGGTGCCGGAGGCGGCGGTGGCGGGCACATCGGCGGGGGTCATGTGGGCGGCGGTCATGTGGGCGGCAGCCACGGGCATGGCGGTGTGAGCGGGCATCATCACCACCAGCCCGGATCGCAGGGCAACGTGCCATGGGTGGGTGCGCCCGGGTCCGGCGACCCGGCCAGGCGGGCCCGGAGCGCCGGGCTGAGGTTCATCGCCATCCTCGGCGTCCTGATGGTGCTGCTCGTCCTGTTCCTGTCCCTGCACCACTGAACCCGCCCCGGCCAGGCTGATCGATCTCGACCGCACTGATCAACGCCGGCTGGCCCGGGATACCGTCAGGACATGGACGTTCTTGTCATCGGGTCCGGCGTCATCGGGCTGACCACCGGCATCTGCCTGGCCGAGGCCGGGCTCAGCGTGACCATCCGGACGGCCGCCGAGCCCAGGCAGACCACATCGGTGGCAGCCGGCGCGGTCTGGGGCGCGGTCAAGGTGGGCCCCCCGGACCGGGTGCTCGGCTGGGGGCAGGCCGGGCTGGAGGCCCTGACCAAGCTCGCCGCCGAACCAGGCACCGGGGTACGGATGGCGGGCGGCCGGGAGGTCTCGCGTCATCCGCTCGAGCCGTACTACTGGACCAGCCTCCTGGTGGACCTGCGGCTGTGTGCGGAGCCCGAACTGCCCGGCGGCTACAGCCACGGCTGGTACTACACCGCCCCGCTGGTCACCATGCCCGTCTACCTGGACTACCTGCGGGCCCGGTTCGGGCAGGCCGGCGGCGCGATCGAGGTGGCGCCGGCCGGATCGCTGGGCGAGCTGGCGGGGGCGGCGCCGGTCGTGGTCAACTGCTCGGGCGTGGCCGCCCACGACCTGGTGCCCGACCCCAGCGTGGTCCCGGTCCGCGGCCAGGTGGTGATAGCGGCTAACCCGGGGATCGAGGAGTTCCTCATCAGCCGGGACCCAGAGCCGCCGTGGATCACCTACCTGTTCCCGCACGGGGACGAGATCGTGCTCGGCGGCACCAACGACGAGGGCAACTGGGATACGGAGCCGAAAGACGAGGTGACGATGCGGATTCTCGCCAGCTGCGCCGAAATCGATCCTCGCCTGCGCGGGGTGAAGGTGCTCGGCTGCCGGGTCGGCCTGCGGCCATGCCGTCCCGAGGTGCGGCTGGAGTCAGAGCCGTTCGGCGGCGGCGTGCTCTGGCACAACTACGGGCACGGCGGAGCCGGGGTCTCCATGGCCTGGGGCTGCGCCGCCGAGATCGCCGCGGCCGTGGCCGGCTAGCCGCTGGTATGGGTCAGGCAGTTACGTACCGAGTCCCATGGCGGCTGTGGCGGCCGCGATGTTCACGTAGTCGCGCAGGCGGGCGATATACCCGTCGCGCACGGTGAGCACAACGACGTTGGGCAGCGCGAACTCGCCGGTGGATGCGCTGGTCCCGAGCGCTTCCTGCTCCACGATGATCGTTTCCGGATCGCTGGTGTCGTGAATGGCGAGGGTGCGGTAGCTCTCATACCTCAGCGGGTGGGCGTTCCACCCGGCGGCTATCCAGTTCACGATTTCGTCCCGGCCCTCAAGCCGGGATGGCAGGCCTGGCCGGGTGAACGGGAACTCATGAACCGCGTCGACGGCGTACAGACGGCTCATGTCATCGGCGGACTGGCTGATAGCGGCCTGGCGGAGACGCTCCAGAACCTCCCGCGCACCAGCATCGTGCTTGCCGAGTGCCGCTCGCCTGGCAGTCACCTTGCGGTAGCTGATCTTCCAGCCGCTGGGCTGGCGTGTGACGATGTCGTCGTAGGCGACACTGCCGGCCGTTCCGTCCGCCTTGATGCCGATGCCTTTGGACTGGACCCGCGCCGAGCGATCGTCGATCCGGGTGATCACGATGTTGGTGACGTGATGACCGACCGGGTTGGCGTCGCCCAAGGCGAGCGCGGCCGCACGCATGGCCGCGGTCCCACGCAGCGAACCGAGGCCGAAGTCGTCCAGGTCATAGGTGACATCCGGGGTGAACAGCTCACCCGCCCGGTCCAGCTCGCCGGCGTCCGTGAGGTGGCCGTGCAGATTGATCAGATCGCTGATGTCGGTTCGGTCTTGTTCCGACAGCGCCATTCGGCGGCCCCCTCCATGCTCTGGACGAGTCATGCCAGTAAAGTGAGGCATAGTCCGGTTAGATGAAGACGATAGCGGACTGTGTCCCCGGTTAGCAAGGACGTGGTGATTGCGCTGACAGGTCACGATCCGCGGTCGCGTGCCGGGCGTCCGATGCGTGCGGACGCCCGGCGTAATTATGAACAGCTGGTGGAGCAGGCGCGAATTGCGTTCGCCGACTTTGGCGTGGACGCCTCCCTGGATGAGATCGCCCGGCGGGCCGGGGTGGCCAGCGGGACGCTGTACCGGCATTTCCCCACCCGGCTGGATCTCATCGAGGCGGTGCTCGCCGGGCAGATAGCGGAGCTGGTCGCCCTGGGTCGCGGACTGCTGACGGCCGAGGACGAATTCGGTGCTTTGTCCACGTGGTTGCGTGCCGCGCTCATGCATGCCCTGACCTATCGAGGCCTGTCCGCCGCGGTGATGAACTCGGCGCTCGACCGCGAGAATGGCCCGGTATCGACCTGGCATGCCGAACTGTTCGAGGTTGGGGCTGCATTGCTGGCCCGGGCGCGGCGATCAGGCGCGGTTGTCGCCGATGCGGACGAAGCGGATGTGCTGAAGATGGTCGGCGCGATGGCCTGGGCCGCCCAGGACAGCCCGGACAGCTCAGCTCAAGCCGACCGCCTGCTCAGCCTCCTGGTGAACGGGCTCCGTCCCCGCGGCGCTGGTTAGCTGTCGAGCTGGGCTAGCTGTCGAGCTGGGCCACCAGGCGGGCCGGGGCGATCACGCGGTAGGCGTCCTGGCAGAGTTCGGCGATCTCGGCCCAGTCGACGTCACCGTCCAGGCGGACGCCGATCCAGCCGCGGTGCCCGACGTAGGGCGGCCGGAAGAACCGGTCCGGGCGTTCCGCGGTGAGTTCGGCCTGCGTCCCCGGTGGCGCGGCAAGCCACAGATGCGGGAACTGGTTGCCATGGTGGCCGTCGGCCCACAGCGTCGCGAACGAGCTCTTGTCCCGGACGAACCAGGTGGGCGTGCCGTGGCTGGGCCGCTCGGTTACCTCGGGCAGGGCCAGGCAGATCGCACGCAACCGCTCGGCGAGCATATCCCGAGCATAACCTGCGGAAACAGGCGAGCGACGGCCGGGCACGCAATACCGCGGGCCGCGCGTTGACCCGGCCGGCACCATCACTTGGACAAGCTGCCCGGCGCGTTCTGGCTGCAGGCCCTGTCGGTGCGAGCGTTCGGGCTACATCCGTGGGCGATCTTCCTGCCGCAAGCGGTTGAGGGGATCGTCACGGTACTGGTGCTGTACCGGGGCGGTGTCCCGGCTGGCCGGGCCGGCGGCCGGGCCGATCGCCGCGCTGGTCCTGGCGGTCAGCCCCGCCGTGGTGGCGCTGGACCGCGGGAACATCTCCGACTCGCTGATGATCATGCTGCTGGTGCTGGCCGCCGACGCGGTCTCCGCGGCGATCCTCAGCGGCGGGGCGTGGTGGCGGCTGATCGTGGCCGGGATCTGCGTGGGCCTGGCCTTCCAGGCCAAGATGATCGAGGCCTGGATGGTGCTGCCGGCCCTCGGGCTGGCCTACCTGATCAGCGGCCCCGGGACCACCCGGCGACGGGTGCGCCAGCTGGCCGTGGCCGGGCTGGTGGCCGGGGCCGTGTCGCTGCTGCCTTTGGGAGCAGCAGGCGGCGGTCGCGGATGCGGAAGCCGCGGGTGGTGTATTCCAGCGACGGCAAGGTGTCCTTGCGCCGCTTGAGGGCCGGCTTGCCGCGCCCCCGGACCGTGAAGGAGTGATTCAGGGCCAGCATGTACCTCCGCAGCATCTGCTGCTGAGCGACCTGGGAACCGTCGCGGAGCCACTCACTCACCGCGCGGGCGGCGGTCAGCAGCTTGGACAGCTTGCACATCGTGGGCTTGCGCCCGGCCTTGTGCTGGTTCACAGCTTCGTTCCACAGCCACCGGCCCCACTCGGTGATCAGCGCGCGTTCTGCCTGCGCGCCGGGGCGCAGCCGGTAGGTGCAGCGCACCTCCTCGAACACATTAACGAGTCTACAGCACCTCGCCGTATACCCGAACGGGACACGCCGATCGTGGAACTGAAGACGTGGAACTGGAGACAATGCCGGACCATGGCGCCCGGGCGTGGTCCGCGATCCGCACTACGGGATTCACCGGCTGGCCAAGCAGATCAAGGCCGCTCGTCGCGGCTTGTGCGGCAGGAGTTCCGCACCTGCGCCGACGTCTGCCAACCTTGTAGACCAACAGCTATTTCGCCGCCACCGTGGGCGGCGCGACCTTGGAGGTTATCAAGCGCTATGCCGAGAACCAGCGCAACGTTTAACCAACTTCGCCCCTACCCCCCCACGGCTGAAGCCAGGGATTTCGGGGGCGGCTTCTGATGAAGTTCGCGATCGCGATCCCGCAGTTGTACGGCGACGGGGAATTCGACCCGGCGGCCTTCCGGGAGTACCTGGCGCGGGCGGAGGAACTGGGCTTCGAGAGCGCCTGGACGCAGGAGGGGGTGCTCGGCGCGGGCCCGCAGATCAGCCCGGTCGAGGCCATGACCTATGCGGCCGCGTGCACCGAGCGGCTGCGGCTGGGCTGCGTGGTGTTCGTCTCGACGCTGCATAGCCCGGTGCACCTGGCCAAGAGCCTGGCCTCGCTGGACCAGCTGAGCCGGGGCCGGATCGAGGTCGGCGTGGGCACCGGCGGCCGGGGGCGCCCGTTCGCCGCGTTCGGTGTGGACCCGCACACGTACGTGGCCCGCTTCACCGAGGGCGTCAATGTAATGAAGGCGCTGTGGACCGAGCCCTCGGTCACCTTCCATGGCCGGTTCTGGCAACTGGAGGGCGCCACCATGGAGCCCAAGCCGTTCCAGAAGCCGTACCCGCCGCTGTGGTTCGGCGGGGCCAGCGAGCCGGCGCTGCGGCGGGCGGTGCGCATGGGCGACGGCTTCTTCGGCGCGGGGTCCTCCCCCACCGACGCGTTCACCAGGCAGGTGCAGATCGTCCGGACCGCGCTGGCGGAGGCGGGCCGCGCCCCGGACAGCTTCCCCATCGCCAAGCGTCTGTACATCGGGATCGCCGACGACGCCGAGCACGCCCGGACCCGGATGAACCAGGCCCTGGAACGTATCTACGGGCGCCGGGTGCCATCCATCGAGGCCGCCGCCGTCACCGGCACCGCGGCCGACTGCGTCCGCGAGGCAAACCGGGTGGCCGCGGCCGGGGCCGAGCTCATCTTGTTCACGGCCCTGTACGACCAGCGCGAGCAGATGGAGCTGCTGGCCGCCGGGGTACTGCCCAAGATCGGCTAGCACGGCTAGGAGTCTGCCAGCCACGCCAGGAAGCGGCCCCGCGACCAGCAGCGGCCGATGGCCTCGGCGGGCAGGGCCGGCCGGCCGAATATCGCCAGGCCGACGATGCTGTGGCCGCAGGCGCGGCGATCGCCGAGCGTCGGTATCGCCGGCGCGACTCCGACCCCTTCCGCTGACACCCACGCCACCGCCCGGCCGGCCGCCGCTTCGCCGAGGCGGTGCAGGAAGCGCCGGCGGTTCCCGGGCGGGAAGCGCGACAGCGCCCACGTCGTGGTGACGACAGGCAGGGCGTCCGCGGGCACACGAGCGAAGGCGCCGGGCATCATCTCGATGGCGTCACCTGGCAGCAGCAGCGGAGGGTCCGTCGCCAGCAGCGCCATCTCCGCCTCGAGCCTCGCGGCCCGCTCCGGCTGATCCGGCCACAGGCAGGCGCGCAACCACCGGGCGTCATCCGCGTCGGTCACGTCGACCGGATCGAGGTCGACGCCGACCCGGGCGACGACCTCAGGCATCGCTCGCGCCGGGATGGGCCTGTCTCCCACGATCGAAGACGACAGCTGCACGGGAGATGACGGGTCGCCCAGCGATTGCCCGTTGCTGTATGTGATGCCAACGCGGTCGACGTTCAGATTGAGCCCAGCCGAACAGCCCACGTCGATCAGCCCAACCGCGTTCGCGCCTGCCCGGCGCGCCGCCTCGGCAATGGCCGGGTACAGCACGGCGCAGCGTCCGGTCTCGTTGGCCCGCGTCTGCCGGCGCACGGCGATAGCCACGACCGAGTCGGTCATTTGCAGCAGCGTGTCGATT
>JBAPYC010000941.1:0-2247 GCA_049284535.1 Streptosporangiaceae bacterium | reverse complement strand
GGAAGATTCCGAGGATCCGGCCGTGCTCGGCCCTGAGCACCCCGCTGTTGGCGAGCCGCTGGTACAGCACCGTCCGCAGGTTCTTGCCCAGCGGGGTCATCACTGCCTGGGGCTTGTCGCCTTGGTGGTCGGCCAGGGTATGCAGCGCTGCGGCGAGAACCTCGTCGCCGGGCGGCGCCAGATCCCGGACAATGATGCGGCCTGGCTTGCCCGGGTCGCCGTCACCGGACAGGCTGACCTTCCCCATCAGGGTCAGCTCGACCAGGTTGGCGCCACCCAGTGCAATGTCTGTCTCACCTGCGGGGGAGCGCAATTTTCCGGTGGCGTCGTCGGTAAGCAAAAGCAGGAGATCTTCGGCCAGAAGCATGACCGGCCGATACCCGTCGCACCGTGCAGGAAACGGAGCTCGTCGTCTCGCTCCAGCGCTCATAGGCGATCTTCAAGGTGAGCGCGCCCAGCTCGGCGGCCACGCGCGAGGTCAAGTCCGCGCGGGTGGAAGACGCGCCGGAAGGCGAAGGCCGGTCAGCCCGCTGTGGCCAGCACCTCGCGCGCGGCGCGGGTCCCTGAGGCCAGCGCTCCCTGCACCGAGCCAGTGGCCCGGTGATCACCGCAGACGTACCGGCCGGGCCCGACCCGGCAGCCGCGGATGAGCGGATGCGGCGCGGACATGTCCGGCAGCGCGCCCGCGACGGTGTAGGTGGCCAGGTGCTCCCAGTCGCCGGTCTCGGCCTGGTACAAGGTAGCCAGCCGGGCCCGGACGGCGGCCTCCAGCTTCTCGCTGCCCCCGCCGAGCACCGAGGTCGAGATCAGCGCGCGCCCGTCACCGGCGTAGCCAGGGGTGACCTCGCTGAGCACGACGGTGTTCAGGATCTGCCGTTCGGCGTCGACCAGCAGCGTCGGCTCGGCCAGCGGGGAGGCCGGGGCCGCGTGGTACAGCGTGGTGACCGTCCGGGTCGCGGGCACTTGCAGGCCGGGAAGCAGCCGGGCCGCGGCGGCGGGTCCGGTGGCCACGACCACGACGTCGGCCGCCCGTTCGGTCCCGTCGGAGAGCACCACGCCCTCGCCGGTCAGCTGGCTGACGGGCGTCTCCAGCCGGATCGTGCCCGCTGGCATCGCCGCGGCCAGCTGCTCGGGGACCGCCTGGATGCCGCGCCGCGGCAGGCACAAGGTACCGCGCAGCATGCTCCGCCAGACCAGATGGAAGAACCGGCTCGAGGTCACCAGCTCGTCCTCGAGGAACACCCCGGCCAGGAACGGCCGGAACATCTGCTCGATCATCTCGCGGGAGATCCCGGACCGGCGCAACGCGGTCAGCGTGGTCTGGTCCCGGCGGTGCCTGATCCGGCTGGCCGGTTCCAGCATGTCCCGGGCGCTCAGCGCGGCCAGCGCGGCCAGGTCCCGGTGCTTGCCCGGGCGGCCGGCCAGCACGTCCCGGGACTCCCGTGGCTGCCGGGACGGGTCGGTGAACCGCACCCGCCCCTGGCTGGTGTGCAGCAGCATGCCCGGAGTGAACGGCCGCAGCTGCAGCGCGCGCAGGTTGATCCGCCGCTGTACTTGCGGGTAGGAGGTGTTGAACACCTGGAAGCCGCGGTCCAGCAGGAACTCCCCGTGCCGGTCGGTCCGCATCCGGCCGCCGACGGCATCCCCCGCCTCCAGCAGCCGCACCGTCGCGCCTGCCGCGGTCAGGTCGGCCGCGCAGGCCAGCCCCGCCACCCCGGCGCCGATGACGACGATCCGGGGCCCGGTCCTTGCTGGCATAACCCGATCCACCCCCGCTCCGCTCACCGCCTGGATCCATACAATCATCCCGTGTTTCCCTGGCCGGCGCCTGGTAACCCTGGGACAGGGGAAGAATGCTGTCATGGCTTCCTACTCCGTCAATCCGGACGCCGTGGCGCACGCCGAAAAGCTCATCGACCACCGGCAGTACGTGCTCCAGAGCGACTGGGGCGAGGTCCAGCCCCGGGCCGGCGACGAGAACGCCTACCTGGACAAGCACTCGTGGCAGGATTACGCGCTGTGGCACCTCGGCTTGACCGACGGCGCGACCGACGAGACCAAGGCCAGGTACGCGTTCGTCTACGGGGATTTCCGGCGGGTCCACCGGATCGGCATCATCGCCTGCATGTACCGGGCCGCCGAATGGCGGCACAAGGAGATCGAGCTGGCCGCTCACGACCTGCTGCAGCGGCTGGACCGGCTGACTATGTGAGCCGCGCTCGTTCAGATCATCTGTCCCGGCAGACG
>JBAPYC010000940.1:0-5139 GCA_049284535.1 Streptosporangiaceae bacterium | reverse complement strand
ATCGTGCCGCGTCGGCGGCGGGGGCGCATGAACAGCAGCAAGCTGCCAAGGCCGACCGCCAGAACGGCAAGGACGATGATCAGGATCACGTATTCCATCAGGCTCACAGTCTCCCAGACCCTGGCGGGTGTCGCATCTGGTGGGGGTTCGCCCGCCAACCTACCCGGCGGCACGGTCTATCCCGTGCCACAGGCGGCCCGTGTGACAGGTGCGCCGAACTGAAGACCACTATCAGGAAACGCGCTTGCAGCTATCGCGGAAGGTCTGGATTCCGCGGAGCATTTTGTGGCCTATGTGGTGGTGTCATTCCGGCCAGGCATCTGGGCTCAGAATGACGGGGAGGGTGAATTGCCCGGAAATCCGGCGACGGCTTCCATGATGTACTTGGGCCTGCGGTCCAAGCTCGACGACCTGCCGCCCCGGGCAGACTGATCCCGCCCTCATTCCCGGCTGGGTGGCGGCCCGTGGCTATGCAGGGTCTTGGTGTGGTCGTTGTTCCAGGCGGTGGTGGTGCCGTCGGGGTTGAGGACCAGGGTCCAGCCCAGCCGGTGGATCACCACCTGATGGTGATAGAAGCACAGCAGGACGCAGTCGCGCAGGCTCGTCGTGCCGCCGCGGGCCTTGTGGGTCGTGTGGTGCACTTGGCACGCCGGGGCGGGCTGGGAGCAGCCGCCGGGCCAGGCGCAGTGCCCGTCCCGGAGCCGGACCGCGTGCCGGATCCCGGCCGGGATCGTCTCGCTGTAGCCGACGTCCAGGGGGATGCTGGGGCCGCCGAGGCGACCGGCGAACATGCCGCGGCGGACGTAGGAGATCAGCCCGCCCGGCCCGGACATCAGCTCGACCGCCTGCGCCACGATGGCCTGCTCCAGCGCCTCCCACCGCCGCAGCACCTCCGCCCCCGGCACAGCCGGGACAACCACAATGGTGCCGCCATCCGGGGCGGCGCTGCCGGCCGGGATGACCGAAGTGGCTCCGGCCGGGTCGCTGCCATCGCCAGGCATGTGGCCGCTGCCGGCATGCTGGCCGTCCCGGCTGGACTGACCGTCCTCGCTGGACTGGCCGCTGCCGGGCTGGCCGCCCGCAGCGGGCTGGCCTGGCGCGGCGGGGTGGCGGCCCAGGTAGCCCAGGTCGGCAAGCTCGGTAGCCAGCTGGACCAGGCGGTAGAACGCGCCCGGGTTCACCGCCCCGGACACCACCGGCGCCACCGACCCATCACAGGCCATCCCCGCCGCCGCATCCCCCCGCAGCCACACCCCGCCATCCCCGCCCCCTTCTGACCCCGCCGCGCGGTGCGCGGCCCACGCGGCCCGCGCGTCAGCCACCCACTGGCGCATCAGCGCCGAGGAACCCGCCAGGTCCATCACATCCCCCACGAAGATATGCGCCCAGACCTTCACCGGCACCCCGGCCCGCTCCGGCAGCAACCCACTGGCCACCAGCCGCTCCATGCGCTGGTCACGAAAATGCGTCGTAGTCTGCGCCGCGTCAGTGCGCGGAGCAACTGGCCAAAGCGGCCCAGCAGGGTGGGGTCCGCTGCGTCATACCAAAGCATCATTCGCGGAGGCGACTGGCGGACGACGACCGGAGGGTTGCTGCGGCGGAGGCTTAGTACATGAAGGTTATCCACTACTCAGGCAGGGAGAACGCCATGACTACTACCACCACCACACGCGGCCCGCAGCGGACGCCCGCTCCCACCTCAGCCGGCACTGACACAGGCATAACTGGGTCGCCGGGAACCCACCGCGTAGTAGCCGGCCTGCTGATGGTGACCGGGATCGGATGGAACGCTGGGCTGGAGGCGCGGCCTTTTAACCCCGTGCTGATGGGGGTGACCGCGCTCGTGATCCACATCCTCCCACTGGTCGCCCTGATGGCCTTCCTCGTGCCAGCACTGGCAAGTTCCAGCCGGCGACGCGGCGTGTCGGTGGCAGCGGTCCTAGCGCTCGCCTTCGGCCTGTTCTCAGCTGTGTTCAGCATCACTCATCCGCACGCCGTGATGGGAGTCCATGACCTCAATGACGTCTTGCCGATTGCGATCCTGGACGCTGGCGCGCTGTTGTGGCTGGTGCGCGGACGCCGGCGCAACACCGGCAAGATCGGCCGCACGACGGCATGACGCACGGCAGCGTGCGAGATTTCGGTCATCGGGACATGTCATGCCAGGCTGGCAGGATGCACCACGTTTCAGCCGACCTGGCGACCGCAGCTGAAGCAGCAGAGCGGTCGCCTCGTGGTGTGCTGGCGGCTGCTCGCGAGCACCCGGTTGCCACCGACCGGGTGCTCACCGCCGTCCTCACCGCTGTGTCCCTCGCTGGCCTATGGCTGGTGAGCTGGTCGAAGACCGCACACTACCGGGCGCCAGATGCCGGCGGGGTCCTGCTGACGCTGGCTATTGTGGTGCCCCTGCTGTGGCGACGCCAGCGCCCCGGCCTGGTCCTGGTGATCAGCGGAGCGGCGCTGCTCGGGTACGACGCCGCCGGCTACCCGTCGGGTTTGGCGTGGCTGGCCTGTTACTGGGCCGTCTACTCTCTGGCCGTTCACAGACGCCAGCGCGACGCCTACTGGCCGCTGGCTGTCTGGGTCGCGGTAGTCCTCGCCCACTTGGCCCTGCCCGCCCGTGGCAGCAACACCGCGCAGACGGCGCTGATCTTCCTCGGTGTCACCGCCGTCGTCTGGCTCCGGGGCGACGCGGTAAGAACCGGCGCGCTGGAGGCCGAGCGTGAGCGAGAGCTGAGGGCGCGGCAGGCCGTCGCCGATGAGCGTACGCGCATCGCCCGCGAGCTGCACGACGTCGTGTCCCAGGCGCTCGGGGTGATCGTCATGCAAGCCGGCGGCGCCGGGAGCGTACCCATCCTCGAAGAGCCGGACGCTAAGGCAGTGCTGGCCACCATCGAGCAGACAGGCCGTCAGGCCTTCGCGGAGATGCGACGTCTTGTCGGCGTGCTGCGAGACGATGGCGAAGCTGCCGCGCTCGCGCCGCAGCCGACGATCGCCGAGATCCCCGCCCTGCTCGCGAGGTTCGCCGGTGCCGGGCTGGATGTTGACCTGGAGGTGGAAGGTACCCGGCGCGAGGCCCCGGCCGGGGTCGAGCTGTCGGCTTACCGCATCGTCCAGGAGGCACTGACCAACACTCTGAAACACTCCGGCGCGGGGCATGCAAGCGTCCGCCTGGCCTGGTCGCAGGGCCACCTCGATGTAGAGGTCAGCGACGACGGGCCGGCCGCAGGTGCCGTTCCCTCGCCAGTACGCGCCGATAGTGGCGGAAAGGGACTGGTCGGCATGCGCGAACGGGTGGTGCTGTTCGGCGGTGAACTGAAAGCCGGGCCAAGCCCACACGGCGGCTACCAGGTGGCCGCTCGCCTTCCCCTGGAGGGCATGGCATGACCAAGTCGCGGGTTCTGCTCGCCGACGACCAGGCACTGCTGCGCCACGGCCTGCAGATGATGGTCGACGCCCAGCCCGACCTGCAGGTGGTGGGTCAGGCGGCCGACGGCGCCGAGGCGGTCGAGCTGGCCACGCGGCTCAGCCCCGACGTCGTTCTCATGGACATCCGCATGCCGCGAATGGACGGCGTCGAGGCCACCCGCCGCATCTGCGGACCAGCCAGGCCTGCAGGCGGGCCCAAGGTAATCGTGCTGACTACCTTCGACCTGGACGAGTACGTCGTCGGGGCGCTGTCTGCGGGTGCCAGCGGATTCCTGCTCAAAGACGCGCCGCCGGCTGACATCATCGCGGGCATCCGCGTGGTCACCGCGGGTGACGCGCTGCTGGCCCCCTCTGTGACCAAGCGGCTGCTTGACCGCTTCGCAACCCGCCCGCAGATCACCAACATGGCGCCACCTGCCGGGCTTGATCTGCTCACCGACCGGGAACGCGAGGTCATGGGGCTGGTCGTGCGTGGGTTGTCTAACGCCGAGATACGCAACCAGCTGTACCTCAGCGAGCCCACTGTCAAGACTCACGTCGGGCGGATACTCATGAAACTCGGGGTCAGGGACCGGGTACAGCTTGTCGTGCTGGCCTACGAGCGCGGCCTGGTGGAACCAGGTCGCGGCTGACCGGCTGCCAGCACCAGCCCCGGCCAACACCGAATGTCATACCTTCGGACCACCCCCGGACGGCACCGGCGGACGACGACCGGGGCGGGCGATGCGGCGCAGGCTTTCCCATAAGGAAGCCACTGCTCATGTAGGGAGAACGCCATGAACCCTCTCGCCATCCATCCAGGTGCCGCCCATCTGCTGCTGCAGACTATTCTGATCGGCTGGGCCGCCATCGAGGTTGTACTCCGGCTGCGCAACAGGGGCGGACGGACCACCTTCGACTGGACCTTCTGGCTGGTCATAGCGGCGGTCGCGGCCGGACTCAACCTCGGATTCCAGGGTGCACATGTGCACTCGGCGGTCCTCGGCGGCGGCTGGGCGCCAGTGGCGGCCGGGCTGATCGTGCTAACCGCGGGCGTGGCCCTGCGGACCTGGGCGATCCTGACCCTCGGCCGCCTGTTCAAGTTCGTCGTCGTAATCCAAGATGGTCACCGGGTAGTCACCTCGGGCCCGTACCGGCTGCTCCGGCACCCCAGCTACACCGGCGGCCTGGTTGCCTTCCTCGGCGCCGGCGTCGCCCTCGACAGCTGGCTGAGCGTCCTCGCCCTCGTGCTCATCCCGCTGGTCGCGATCCTTATCCGCATCCATCACGAAGAGGCGGAACTCGCCACCGCCCTCGGCCTGGAATACACGCGGTACGCCAGCCGTACTCCTCGGCTGGTTCCCGGCCTCTGGTGAGGCCACGCAGCGGAACGGGAGGGACTCACGGATTTCCGGCGCCTGGCGAGTCTTCAGCGTCGGCATCAGCTGGCCGTGTCTTTTGCCGCCTTCGAGGTGCGGCACTACGCCGGTGTCCAGCCGGTCGATAAGGATCCGGCCACCTACGTCCGCGAGGTGGAGGAGGGCGACTCGGGGACCTACCCGGGATCGCTCAGCATCGGGAGTCTGCGGCAGCCGTGACCGCCGGGGTTCTTACCCAGGGCGGACCGGTGGTCCGTGGCTGTGCAGGGTCTTGGTGTGATCGTTGTTCCAGGCGGTGGTGGTGCCGTCGGGGTTAAGGACCAGGGTCCAGCCCAGCCGGTGGATCACCACC
>JBAPYC010000939.1:0-6131 GCA_049284535.1 Streptosporangiaceae bacterium | reverse complement strand
GCTCCTCCCCGCCGCCGGCCCGGCCCGGGCCGCCGTGGACCAGCAGGGGCAGCGGTGAGCCGTGCCCGGTCGATTCGCCCGCGTCCTCGCGGTCCAGGACCAGCAGCCGGCCGTGCCACGGGGCCAGGCCGAGGACCACCTCGCGGGCGAAGGCCAGGTCGGCGGTGACGACCGATCCGGCCAGGCTGCCCCGGCCCCGGGCGGCCAGCTCGATGACCTGGGCCGGGCCGGAGTAGCCGATGATGGTGGCGACCGGGCCGAACGCCTCCACCTGGTGCGGCTCGTCCCGGCTGGGGTCGTCGGCCTGCAGCAGCAGCGGGGCCATGAACGCGCCCCGTTCGGCGCTGGCCCCCACCACGTCCACGTGGTCCGGGTCGCCGGACACGATCCGCCCGGCCGACAGCAGGGCCTTAACGCCCCGGCGCACCTCCTCGCGCTGCTCCAGGCCGGCCAGCGCGCCCATCTGGACGCTCTGGTCGGCGGGGTTGCCGACCACCACCTGGGCCAGCCGGCCGCGGACCGCCTCGACCACCTGACCGGCCAGCGCGGCCGGCACCAGGGCGCGCCGGATCGCGGTGCACTTCTGGCCGGCCTTGACCGTCATCTCCGTGACCAGCTGGCCGACGTACAGATCGAACTCCGGCGTGCCCGGGCCGGCATCGGGACCCAGGACCGAGCAGTTCAGCGAGTCCGCCTCGGCATTGAACCGCACCGAGCGCCCGGTGATGGCGGGGTGTGCCCGCAGCTGCTGCGCGGTCGCCGCCGAGCCGGTGAAGGCCACCGAATCCTGTTCGGTCAGGTGATCGAACAGGTCCCTGGCGCTGCCGCAGACCAGCTGGAGCGAGCCGTCGGGCAGCAACCCGGAGTCGACGATCAGCTCGACCAGCCGGGCGGTCAGGTACGCGGTCTGGGTGGCCGGCTTGACCAGGCTCGGCACCCCGGCGATGAACGCCGGCGCGAACTTCTCCAGCGGTCCCCAGACCGGGAAGTTGAACGCGTTGATCTGCACCGCGACCCCGAGCAGCGGGGTGAGGATGTGCTGCCCGGCGAAGTGGCCGCCCTTGCCGAGCGGCTCGACCGGGCCTTCGGCCATGACGGTGTCGTTCGGCAGTTCCCGCTTGGCCCGGCTGGCGTAGCTGAGCAGCACGCCGATGCCGCCGTCGATGTCGAACCTGGAGTCGCCCAGGGTCGCGCCGGTACGGGCGGACAGGGCGTACAGCTCCTCGCGGTGCTCGCGCAGCATCGTCCCGAGCGACTTGAGCAGCCCCGCCCGCTGGTGGAAGGTCAGCTCGCGCAGGGCCGGGCCCCCCGTGGCGCGGCCGTAGCCGAGCGCCGCGCCGAGGTCCAGGCCCGCCGAGGACACCCGGACGACCTCCTCGCCGGTCACCGCGTCGAGGACCGGCCGGCCGCCGTCCGCCGGCCCGGCCCAGGCCCCGCTCACGTAACTGCGCAGCACCGTCATCTGTCAGCTCCTCACCTGCCGGTCCTTTCGTTACGCTATATCCCTGTGTCCGGTGACGCGGCGGCGGAGGCGCTCGCCATGGTGGCAGCGGTCCGGGACGACCCGGACCGGCGGCTGCGGCTGGCCAGCAGCTTCTACGACGACCGGCCCGGCCGTCCCTCGATCCGGGCCTACCGGCGGGCCGAGGTCGCCTTTATGCACTGGCAGATCCGCCGGGGCCTGCTCGCGCCCGCGGACGCGGACCGGCCCGGCAGCCGGTGGTGGCGCGCGGTCAACGAGGGCCTGCTGCGGGATGCCTTCGAGGCGGACCGGCTGGCGGCCGGCCGGGACGGGACACCGACCCGGCCCGCGGTGCGGCGCTGGGGTGAGTTCCTCCGCAGGCCTGGCCCGGTGGCCTGGTACCGCGCCCACAACGCCAGCATCGTGGCGGGATACCTCGAGCACCAGGACCTGAGCGCGGCGGAGCTGCCGGCGGAGCGTTTCTTCATGAATGTGGCCCTGGGCCGGGTGCTGTACGCGCACGCGCTCGTGGCCAATCCCCGGCTGGCGCTGGGCCGGGCGCGGGCTATCAGCCGCCCGCTCGGCGATCCGCGCTGGCGCGGCGCCAACCTGTTCCTGTCGCTGCACAACATCCTGCCGGTCCGGTATCCGCTGGAGGACATCACGCTGGCCGAGATCCTGGCGCGGGAGAACTACGCCGGCCGCCTGATCGACTACGGCGTGATGCTGCCCCGGGTCCAGGCGCTGTTCGATTTCGTGGCGGCGGACCTGGACGAGCCCGGCCTCCTCGGCCTGGTCCGGGACGGGCTGCCGGCCTACTCCTGGGTCAACGACGAGCACCACCCCTGGACGACGGCCCGCAGCCGCCGGCTCAGGCCGGTGCTGACCTGGCTGACCTCCTGACGGCTCCAGCCGGGCCGGCAGGCATATCCAGCAGGGCAATCGGCATCTGGCGGACGGTGACACCCACCCGTTCGGCCTCGCCGCTGCGCAGCAGGCGCGCGACAGGCTCGGTATGCAGGACGCCCAGCAGGATGTGGGCGAGCAGGTCCGCGTCGAGGTCCGGCCTGGCCGCCGAGATCAGGCCCGCCACGTGCCCGTGCCAGAACTCATAGACCGGGTGCGCCTCCCGGGTGGCTCCCGCGGTCCGGCTGGTCAGGGCCGCATGATCCTGCGCGGTCAGCAGCCCGGCGGCGCTCAGTGCCGGAACGACTCGCGCATGTGCTGGATCTCCGGCGGCGGCTGGGTCTGCGGATGGTGTTCCAGCGCCTCGACCTGCTTGTGCAAGTCGGCGAGCAGCAGGTTGGCCAGGTCCATGCTGAAGCCGTTGCGGACCACGATCCGCATGACCGCCATGTCGGTCAGGTCGGCGGGGAAGGTGTAGGCGGGTACCTGCCAGCCGCGCATCCGGAGCCGCTCCGAGAGGTCGAAGACGGAGTACGTGGTGACGTCGTCACGCAGCTTGAACGCGAAGACCGGAAGGTCACGGCCCTCGGTCAGCAGCTCGAACGGCCCGATCTTGGCGATCTCGGCGGACAGGTGCAGGGCGATGTCCTGGCAGGTCTGCTGTACCTGCCGGTAGCCGTGTTTGCCGAGCCGGATGAAGTTGTAGTACTGCGCCGCGACCTGGGCGCCGGGCCGGGAGAAGTTGAGCGCGAACGTGGGCATCTCGCCGCCCAGGTAGTTGACCTTGAAGATGAGGTCGTCGGGCAGCGCGTCGGGTGTTCGCCACAGCACCCAGCCGACCCCCGGGTACACCAGGCCGTACTTGTGACCGGAGGCGTTGATCGAGGCCACCCGGCGGACCCGGAAGTCCCACTCCAGGTCCGGGTGCAGGAACGGCGCCACGAACCCGCCCGACGCCGCGTCGACGTGCACCGGGATGTCCAGCCCCCGCTCGGCCTGCAGCTGGTCCAGGGCCTGGCTGATCTCCAGCACCGGCTCGTAGCTGCCGTCCATGGTGGAGCCCATGATGGCGACCACGCCGATGGTGTTCTCGTCGCACTGGGCGGCGGCCTCGGGACCGCGCAGGTGCAGCCGCCCCTGCACCATCGGCACGTAACGCGGCTCAACCTGCCAGTACCGGCAGAACTTCTCCCAGCAGACCTGGACGTTCGAGCCCATGACCAGGTTCGGCCGGGTAGCGTCGCGCCCCGCGGCCTGCTGCCGGGCCCGCCACCGCCACAGCAGCGCCATCCCGCCGAGCATGCAGGCCTCGCTGGAGCCCGTGGTCGAGCAGCCCGTGGCCGCGCTGCCCGCCGGGGCGTTCCACAAGCTGCTGATGATGTTCACGCAGCGCCGCTCGAGCTCCGCCGTCTGCGGGTACTCGTCCTTGTCGATCATGTTCTTGGCCGAGCATTCGGCCATCAGCTGCTCGGCCTCCGGCTCCATCCAGGTGGTCACGAACGTGGCCAGGTTGAGCCGGGCGTTGCCATCCAGGATGAGCTCGTCGCGCACCGTCTGCAGGGCCGTGCGCGGCAGCATGCCGTGGTCGGCCAGCCGGTACCGGGGTATCGCCGAGTCCATCTCGGCGACGTAGACGGGGTTGATGGCGAGCTCGTCGTCGCGCACGGACTCCTCGACCTGCTTATGCAGCGGCATGCCCCGGCTCCCTGCTCGTGGTGGCGGCTAGGCGGCTGGGCCCAGGTTAGCCTGCCCGGGTGCACATGCCGGCGGGCGAGCTATCGCGCGGCTCCTCCCCGGGCCAGGCGCGCAGGACCGGCGGTCTCAGCCCGAAGGCCGGGTGAGCCATGCCCGGGCGGCGGCCGACAGGGCGTTCGTGCCGGTCCTGATCGTCGGATCCTCGACGGGGGCGTACAGCGGGGAGTGGTTCGATGGCAGGCCCGCGACGATCCTGGCGATGTCGGCGATCCCGGACGCCCCGGCGAACGCCGCCGGGTCAGCGCCGCCGAGCAGCCAGAAGACGATCGGCGCTCCGGCCGCGGCGGCGAGCACACCGACATCCTCACTGCCGGTAACCGGGCCAGGATCGACCAGTCTGCCCGCACCAGCAACACCGGCCAGCGCGGCGCGGGTACGGTCGACCGCCGCCGCGTCGTTGATCACGGCGGGAGCGGACTCCATCAGCTCTATCTGCGGTTCCCGGGTGGCACCGGAGGCCTGAGCCTCGGCATGAACGATCCGCTCGATGGCCTTGAGCACCTTCGCGCGCACCGCCGTGTCGTAACTGCGGATGGACAGCAGCAGCTCGGCGTCGTCGGGGATGATGTTGTTCTTCGTCCCTGCCCGCATGGCGCCGATAGTCACCACCGCCATATCCGTGGCGGACACCTCACGCGCCACGATGCCCTGCAGCCGCATCACCGTGGCCGCCGCCATCACCACCGGGTCGACGGTGGTCTCTGGCCGGGACCCGTGCCCCCCGGCGCCGAAAAGCATGATCCGCAGCGCGTCAGTGGCGGCGAACGCCGGCCCAGCCCGCAACCCGATCGTCCCGGCCGGGAGCGGTGACACATGCTGACCGAGAACGACATCGGGACGCGGTACCCGCTCGAACAGCCCATCGGCCACCATCCCCATAGCGCCTGCGGCCGTCTCCTCGGCGGGCTGGAACACCGCGACGACGGTCCCGGACCAGTCCGCACGAGATGCGGCCAGCTCGCTGGCGGCGCCGAGCAGGCAGGTGACGTGCATGTCGTGCCCGCAAGCGTGCATCACGCCGTCAGCCTGGCTCGCGTACCCGAGCCCGGTCGCCTCGGTGACCGGCAGGGCGTCCATGTCCGCCCGCAGCAGCACGGCCGGTCCCTCGCCGTTGCGGAGCACCCCGGCGACCCCGGTCGTGGCGATCCCCTCGATCACCTCAAAGCCGGCATCCTTGAGCCAGCTCGCCGCGATCCCCGCGGTGCGGTGCTCCTGAGACGACAATTCCGGATGAGCGTGCAGATCCCGGTAGAGGTCCCGGAGGCGGCTAGCCAGGTCATCTGCCACGCGCACAGCGTATACCGGCCCAAGCTGGCCGAGGTGGTGGCTAGGCGGCCGGGCCCAGGCTGGCCTGCCTGGCGCACGTGCCGGCGGACGAGCTATCGCGCGGCTCCTCCCTGAGCCACGCGAGCATGGCCAGCCCGGCCACGACGTACCCCCCGCCCTGGATGGCCAGCACCGGGATGATCCCCACGTACCGGCTCAGGTATCCCGCGGCCAGCGTCCCGGCCAGCACCGTGATCCCCTCGACGGCGTTGATGGCGCCGAAGATCCGGCCGCGGTAGGAGTCTTCGCTGTTGCGCTGGAACAGCGTGATCAGGCCGGCCAGGACCAGCGCGCCGGGCACCCCGACGATGACCATCCCGGCCACGGCGGGCCAGGTCGCCACGTAGCCGAGCGGGTAGCAGAAGATGCCCAGGTCGATGAGGCCGAACACGATCGCCCCGTAGCACAGCAGACCAGACGCCCGCGCGCGGTGCCCGAGCGCGGCCGCGACCATCCCGCCGGCGATCCCGCCCACCGCCTGGGCGGCGAGGATCAGGCCGAGATCCCGGGCGCTGCCGTGCAGGATGTGCTCGACGAACGGCGCGAACAGCGTGCTCATGATGCCCTCGCCGACGCTCGTGACCATGGCGAAGATCAGCAGGGCGCGCAGCACCTGGTGCCGTCCCGCCAGCCGCAGGCCGTCGCGCAGTTCCGCGCCGACCTGGGCCAGCCGGGCGCGGAC
>JBAPYC010000938.1:0-16418 GCA_049284535.1 Streptosporangiaceae bacterium | reverse complement strand
GGTCTGGTGTTCACTACCCGGCATGGCACCGCTATTGAGCCGCGCAATTTCAGCCGGAGTTTCGACCGTTGCATCGTCAAGGCAGGCGTTCCCAGAATTACCGTGCACGGCACCCGCAAGACTTGCGGGTCACTGCTGGCTGCCCTCGACGTTCACCCCCGTATGGCGATGCAGATCCTGCGGCACAGCAAGATCGCGGTCACGATGGAGATCTACACCGAGGTTCCCTCGGCCGCCACCCGAGAGGCGCTCCGCAAGCTCGGCCAGTGGCTGGACAGCTAGCACCGTTGCTGTACTTCAGTGTTGTACAGACAGAAAAATGGCCGGTTCCCAAGATCGGAACCGGCCGCTGAGCTGGGTGGGCGATACTGGGATCGAACCAGTGACCTCCTCGGTGTGAACGAGGCGCTCTCCCGCTGAGCCAATCGCCCGCTGCCGGTACGGACGGGGGCCTGCTGGGCCCCGCACCCTCATCCCGGCGCTTCCATAGGGTAGCGCATGTTCGAGGTGCGCGACACGCCCCGCTCGCGGCGACGAGCCACCTCCCGGCAAGGTGACGCTCAGTAATGGCCAAAACCTGCAAACGTACGCATCGGAACACCATTAATTACGCTCAGTATTGTTATTGAAACGCCTCGTAGATAAATGCATGAGATGAGAGTCACAGGCTATGCAATCTAGCGAGCGAAACACTAAACTGCATCAACGTCGCCGCATCGAACTGAGCAACATTTGTCCAGGTCAAGGCGACGACGAGAGCTTATCTTCCGGCTAGGAACGAAAGGCGCAAATCGGAGTGGCTGCCCCCGCGATAGCTTCACACTCCGTACGCGTCACAGTCCGCGGCTGGTCAGGTCAGGTTGGCAGAGCCCGGTGGTCCGGGACCCGGCTAGGTAGGGTGGGTTAACGATGAACCGAAGTGGCAGCACCACAATCTCGGCCGAACTCGGGCTCAGGCTCGTCGTCCCGCAGCAAACGATTGTTCCTCTTGTGGCCAGCATGTACTACAGCGGCACTGACCCATACGCGGTGCGGATGGCATTCCACGTGGGCACCGATGAACCGGTCGAGTGGATCTTCGCCCGGGACCTGCTCGCCGCGGGGATCAAGTCCCGTCAGGGCGAAGGTGACGTGCAGGTATGGCCGTCGGCGTCGTGCGCAGACGATGCCGAAGCGGATGAAGCCGACCCGGCTGAGGCCGAAGGAAAAGTCCTGAATATTGAACTGTCGTCACCATTTGGACAAGCCCACTTTGAGGCACCCGCCCAGGCGATGTCGGCCTTCCTTCAGCGCACATATCAAATCGTTCCCGCTGGTAAGGAAAGCACCTTCATCGACATCGAGACCGAACTAAACGACCTACTCCGCAACGCCTGACAAAGCACTCGGCTCGCGCCTCCGTCGCGCCGAATTTGCCCCGGTTCACTCCCCCGCGGTGGACCGGGGTTACTTTTCGTGACGACTAGGCCGTTCGCACGTGTACACGGCAATCGGGTCGGTGGCCCCCAGACCACGCAAGAAGGTAGTCAGGGGGACACCGACCCCAGATGGGAGCTACTGGCGGGAGCTGGGGCCGGGAGCTGGGGCTCGGGCTGGCGGCGGGGCTACTGGAAGGCGGGCAGTGCTTCGGCGGCGGTCTGGCAGATCTGCGGGAGCAGGTCGTTGACCGCGGCGAGCTGGGCGGCCACCTCCCGGTCGATGTCCATCCGCGGTACGGCCGAGCGCACTACGGCGTGTACGGCCTTCAGCGGCACGCTCGGCTCGGCTACAGACGCCCGCAGGTCGATGCCCTGGATGGCGCAGCAGATCTCCACGGCCAGGCAGGCGCGCACGTTGGCTACCACCTCGCGGAGCTTGCGCACCGCGGTCCAGCCCATGGACACGTGATCTTCCTGCTTGCCCGAGGTGGGGATGGTGTCCACGCTGGCCGGGTGGGCGAGCACCTTGTTCTCGCTGACCAGCGAGGCCGCGGTGTACTGGGCCAGCATGAAGCCGGAATTGGTCCCGGCCGCCGGGGCCAGGAACGGCGGCAGGCCGCGGGAAAACGCTGGGTCGAGCATCCGGTCGACCCGGCGCTCGCTGATCGAGGCCAGCTCGGAGATGGCCATGGCCAGCATGTCGGCGGCAAAGGCGAGTGGCTCACCATGGAAGTTGCCGGTGGTCATGACCTCACCGTCGGGCACGATGACGGGGTTGTCGACTATGGCGCCCAGCTCGGTGGTGATGACCTGGCGGGCGAAGCCGAGCACGTCCCGCACCGCGCCGTGCACCTGCGGCGCGCAGCGCAGGCAGTACGCGTCCTGGACCGCGTGCCGGCTGTGCCGGTGGCTGGCCAGCAGCGGCGACCCGGTCAGCAGCCCGCGCAGGTTGGCCGCGCTGACCAGCTGCCCGGGATGCGGGCGGATCACCTGGACCCGCTCGTCGTAGGGGCGGTCGGTGCCGAGCAGGGCCTCAACCGACAGCGCGCAGGCCACGTCGGCTGCCTGCACGAGCATGCCTGCGTCGGC
Source organism: Streptosporangiaceae bacterium (assembly GCA_049284535.1). GTDB lineage: Bacteria > Actinomycetota > Actinomycetes > Streptosporangiales > Streptosporangiaceae > Palsa-504. Next base: position 13,911 of record JBAPYC010000938.1, on the reverse strand, counting down.
TACCGAGAAGGCCAGCAGCGCCTGCATGGGCTCGGTCCCGTTGACCAGCGATAGCCCCTCCTTGGGGGCCAGCGTCAGGGGCTCGAGCCCGTGCTCGCGCAGCACCTCGGCGGCCGGACGGCCGGCCAGCGGATCGCCGGGCGACCGCAGCCTGCCCTCCCCGATCAGCGGCTGGGCCAGGTGCGCCAGCTGGGCCAGGTCACCGGACGCGCCCACCGAGCCCTTGCCCGGGATCACGGGCAGCAGGTCGAGCGAGAGCAGCTCGAGCAGGCGGGCCGGCAGGTCGGCACGCACGCCGGAGTAGCCGGCTGCGAGCGTACGGGCCCGGAGCAGCAGCAGGGCGCGCACGGTCCGGTCGTCCAGCGGCTCGCCGATGGCGGCCGCGTGCGAGCGCACGATGGCAGCCTGCAGCGTGGTCAGGTCCTTCTCCCCCACCGGTGTGTCGGCAAGGGCGCCGAACCCGGTGTTCACCCCGTAGACCGGCGCGTCGCCGGTGAGGGCCTTGACCACCACCGCGCGGCTCGCCTCCATCCGCCGTGGCACATCGGCGCCCAGGCTGGCACGCGCTTGCCCGTGCGCCACCGCGACGACATCGTCCACGGTCAGCGGGCTTCCGTCTACGACTACTTCCTGCATGACCGACAGCTTGCCACGCCCAGCCGCGGCCGGCCGCAGCGGGCGATGCCGGGGCGGGTGCGGTCAGGAGGCTAGGTCTGCGCCGAACGTCTCGGCTAGGCCCACGGCGCCCGCCGAGGTGACCAGGACGCCGCGGCGGCGCTGGCCGTGGGTGATCCAGCCCAGCTCGAATAGCCGGGCGGTGATGGCGGCGGCCAGCGCCCCGTTCAGGTGCCCGCGACGCTGGGTCCAGTCGATGCAGGTCCCGGCGAAGTTCCGTCGCGACTGGCGGATCTTGCCGACGTCGAGGCCGAACGAGCCCAGCGTCATTGCTCCGGCCCCGGTCACTTCGAAGCATGGCGCTGGGCTTTCCGGCCCGCTCGTTCGGCCTCCCGGTTTTTCTTTCAGCAGGCCGCCGCCGACCATGGCGTCCAGCAGTTCCACCCCGGCCCGCCCGGCCAGGTGGTCATAGCAGGTCCGGGCCTCGGCCAGGGCGCGGGCCTCGCGGGACTGCCGCAGGCTGTGCACGGGGATGGCCGGGCTGATCAGCCCGAGCGCCTCCAGGGCCGCCGCGACCTCGTGCCCGGCCAGCCGGTAGTACCGGTGACGGCCCTGCCGGGCCACGGTGATCAGGCCGCCGTCGAGCAGCTTGGCCAGGTGGAAGCTCGCGGTCGCCGCGCTGACACCGGACGTCCGGGCCAGCTCCCCCGCGGCCAGCGGCCGGCCGGGCAGCAGCGCCTGCAAGATGGCCGCCCGGGTCGGGTCGGCGATCAGCGCCGCGGCCGGGGCGATATCCGTGCTGTAGGGCTGCGCCGGTACGGTCATATCCCGACGGTAACCCAGCTATCTTTCGATCCGGGTCGAAAGATCGGGCTATCATCGTCGAGCACGCGGCGCCCGGCGGAAAATGCTGGTCAGAGCGCCGCGGACGGCCCCGCCGGACACCTGCGGGCTGTCGCTGGAGCGCCTGATGTGCACAGATACGCGGCACATGACCCGAGCCTGAGGTGAGGCGGGAAGGGGGATCCGGGTTTGCGCACGCGCCAGGATCGGCTACAGTTCTGAACGCACGAAGTGCACGCGGACGTGGCTCAGTTGGTAGAGCATCACCTTGCCAAGGTGAGGGTCGCGGGTTCGAATCCCGTCGTCCGCTCTGGAGGGTCCCGATGCCCTTGCGGCATGCCCTTTGTGGCGGAGTGGCCGAGTGGCTTAGGCAAGGGCCTGCAAAGCCCTGTACACGGGTTCGATTCCCGTCTCCGCCTCCACGCAGTCCCGGGTTCCGGCTACGGGACGACAATGACCGGGTAACCGTCATGTCGTTCCAGGGCGTGCGGGACCGAGCCGGCCGGATGGCGAATCCGGTGCTCCGGCCGGCCGACGACGATAACGATCCGCGCCTGGTGGCCGTGCTCCTGGCTTAGCTCGTCCGCCGCCGTGATCAGCTGCTCGGCAGCTCCCCCGTCCCGGCGCTGGAAGCTCCAGTTCTGGGCTGCCCCGGTCAGGCTGGCGGACTGCAGATGCGCGCGGACCTCATCGGACAGGTCCCGGGTGGCCACCTCCTGGCTCTCGATGACCTCCTCCGTGGCCGAGCCACGGAGGTCGGCGGCCACCACCGGGAACGGCGTGACGTAGACGATCTCCAGGCCGCCAGACCTCCCGGTCAGCAGCCGGACGGCCGCGTCCAGGGCGCGCAAGGCCGGCGCCGTCCCGTCGAAGCCGACCACCGCGTAGACCGGTTCGTCCCCAGACCCGGCGAGGATTTCCGCGGCCTGATCCGCATTGCCGGTGTCCACGTTCCCTGTCTGGGCGTTCCCCGTCTGGGCGTTCCCTGTCTGGGCGTTCCCTGTCTCGGCATTCACCGGCGCTCCTTCTCACGGGCGGCGAGGCTGGCACCTCTTACCCTAAACGGCGCCGGGCTGGATCAGGCCGGCCTCGTAGGCCAGCACCACGACCTGGACCCGGTCGCGCAGGCCGAGCTTGGCCAGGATGCGCCCGACATGGGATTTCACCGTCGCCTCGGAGACGAACAGGGCGGCGGCGATCTCGGTGTTGGACAGCCCGCGGCCGACGGCGATGAGAACCTCACGCTCGCGTTCGGTCAGTGCGGCCAGCTGGGGGTAACGCTGCATGCGCTGATCCGCGGGAAGGGGGAGAACCTGGGCGTACTCCTCGAGCAGACGGCGGGTCACCCGGGGGGCGATGACCGCATCCCCGGCGGCGACCGTCCTGATGGCCGCCACCAGCTCGCCGGGGCGCACGTCTTTGAGCAGGAATCCACTGGCGCCGGCCCGCAGCGCGCCGAAGGCGTACTCGTCGAGGTCGAACGTGGTCAGCACGAGCACCCGCACCTGGTTTCCGGCCGCGGCGATCTGCCGGGTCGCCTCGATTCCGTCGGTGCCAGGCATCCGGATGTCCATCAGCACGACGTCCGGGTGGTGCTGGCGGGCCAGCTCCACCGCCTCGCCGCCGTGACCGGCCTCGGCCACTACCGTCAGGTCGTCCTCGGTCTCCAGGATCATCCGGAAACCACGGCGCAGCAGCGGCTGGTCGTCGGCCAGGAGCACCGAGATACTCACTGGTGCCCCGGATCTGGCGGCGTGGATTCTGGCGGCGTGGATTCTGGCGGCACCGTGGCGGGGAACAGGGTGGCCTCGACCAGCCAGCCGGTCCCGGCCATCGGGCCGGCCCGCAGCGTGCCGCCGTGCAGGGCGGCACGCTCGCGCATGCCGTCCAGGCCGTGTCCCGGGGCCGCGCCGGCCGGGGCAGTGCCGTCGTCGGTGATCCGCAGCCGGAGCTCGGGATAGTGGTAGGTGATGGCGACCGTGGCCCGGGTCGCGGCGGCGTGGCGCAGCGTGTTGGTCAGCGCCTCCTGGACGATCCGGTAGACGGTCAGCTCCGCCGCGGCGCCGAGCGGGAACGGGGGTCCGGCCGTCGTGAGGTCCACGGCCAGACCGGTGGCCCGGATCTGCTCAACCAGCGCGCCGATCTCGCCGATGCCAGGCTGCGGCGCGAGCCGGGCGGCCGGCTCGTCGGTCCGCAGGACACCCAGCATGGTCCGCATGTCGGTCAGGGCCCGGCGGCCCGCCTCGGACACCTCCGTCATGGCGTCGGCACCGCGATCAGGGTCGGCGCGGCCGACGACCGCGGCCGCGTCGGCCAGGGTGATCACGACCGAGAGGCTGTGCGAGACGATGTCGTGCAGTTCCCTGGCGATCCGGGTCCGCTCGGCCGCGGCCGCGATGACGGCCTGCTGATCCCGCTCGATCTCGAGGCGCCGGGCCCGCTCGTCCAGCCAGGCCAGGTAGCGGCTGCCGGAGGCGACCGTCAGCCCGGCGAACAGCGCGGCCACCACGGTGGCGGACAGGAACAGCAGCGAGCGCGGCAGCGTGCCGGCTGGCTCCCACTTGACCGACGCCAGCACCGCGCCCGCCTCGAGCACGGCCGCCGCGAGCAGGGCGCGGATGCGGGACTGATGGGCCGCCACCGTGTAGAGCGCGATCAGCAGCGCCGCGTCACCCATCAGCGGGAAACCGAGCAGCCACTGGGCGAACGCGATGGCACTGATGAGCAGGAACACCGCGGACGGGTACAGGCGGCGGGCAGTGAGCGCGACGATCAGTGCCGTCTGCACGATGATGGCGCGGTAACCCGCGAAGACGGACCCGGCCAGCCATACCGAGGACAGGGCCAGCAAGATCGCGGCCAGCAGCGCGTCGGTAGCCAGCGGATGCGCGCGCACCACGCGGCGGCCCTGGCTGAACAGGCCATGACTGATGTCGTCCGGGGGTTGCGTGCTCTGCTGGGGTCCGGCCCGCCGCGGGACCGCCGCCTGCGGGCCGGTCGCGGACTGGGCCGGGAACCCGATCGTGGTGCCCAATGTGCGTCCTTCGCGATAAGTTACCGGCAGCGTACCCCGCAAGGCTGTGCGCAGCGCCGCTCCCGATTGCATCACCGCTGGTCACATGGGCGGCAGAGGTGAGTGTCCGACCTGAGGATGAGAACGGCCGGCGGCATTTTCGTCCTCCCGGCTATCCCGCGGGCCTGGGGCAGGCGCCTACGGTGAGCAGTCACCACCCTGCCGATGGAGGAGCCGTGCCGCTTCAGCCGCCCGCCGGGCTCGATCGCATGCTGCGCTGGGCCCGGGTGGATTTCGCACCCACCCACCGCCAGCCCTCGGCGTCCCGCCTGGCCGTCGCGCTGGCGGTTGCCGTTGCCGGCTCGCTGGCCGCCGACGCGCTCCTGGTCGTCGCCGGGACCGCCCTGTTCCCCACCACCAAGGGCTACGTCCATTTCCAGTTTCATGACTACGCCAAGCTGACGATCATCGGCGTCGTGATCGCCTGCCTCTCGTGGCCAGTCGTGACACGGATCAGCTCCGCGCCGCGCTGGCTGTTCCTCCGGCTGGCGATCCTGGTCACGCTGGTGCTCTGGCTTCCGGACCTGTACATCCTGGCTCTCGGCCAGCCGGGCCGCGCAGTCGCGGTGCTGATGGTCATGCACGTAGCCATCGCGATCGTTACCTACAACAGCGTGGTGCATATCGCCCCGGCCGAGGGTGATGTCCCGGCCCGGCCGCCGGGCGGGCCGCGTCAGCACTCCGGCGCGCGTCCTACCTGAGGATGAGACCGGGCTACCGGATTTCATCCTGCGGGCCGTCTCGCGGCCGAGCCGGGGCGGCATACCGTGTCAGAGCAGTAAGTCAGCTTCGCGCCCGCACCGGTGATCTCTCCCGGCTGGCGACTCCGGAAACCCTGGCACGCTGGTAACCGGATGCAGGACCTGGGCCAGCCTGGCGGTGCGGTCGCGTAGTGCTGCTTCCGCCGCGTTTTATCGCGGTAGGTTACCTGAGCATTACCGGCTAGACGTCCAGTCGGCTGAGGCTCAGAGTTCAGCCGGCAGATTTGTCCGCAAATAGGCCAGAGGTAAGTGTTCTCGCGGCGGTTAGTGAGGACGCTGCGGGAAAGTAGAAGATCATGGTCAGGATTAGGCGCTGGGTCACTGGTAAGCGCAAGAAAGTGGTCTGGTCTGAGCCGCAGCTGCCGCCGTTCATCAAGATCAACCCGGATAGCCCTCCCGGCCTGGCTGAGGGACTCCAGCCAGGTGATCTGTCCATGGGCGTCGCTGCGAGCGAGTTCCTCGAGATGGACGATGGCGAGGACGAGGCTGAGGCCGAGCCGGTCTGAGCCCCGCCGCGGCGCTGCCGTCGGCTTTCTCGTCGTCAGGCTCGGTGCTAGCTCAGCTGCGCCCTGATAGCGTCCAGCGCCAGCCGGATGTTCTCGACCGAGTTGGCGTAGGAAAAGCGCAGGAATCCCTCGCCGGAGGATCCGAACGAGGCGCCGGACAAGGCAGCCACCCCGGCGTCGTTCAGCAGCCTGGCCTGCAAGTTCGCCGACGTCTGGCCAGTCCCGATGATGTTCGGGAAGGCGTAGAACGCGCCCTGCGGCTCCAGGCAGCTGATGCCCGGGATGTCGTTCAGGCCGGCCACGACCAGGTCGCGCCGACGGCGGAACTCCGCGACCATCTCCTCGACCGCGTCCCACGGCCCCTCCAGGGCCGCGATCGCCGCGTACTGGCTGAACGCGGACGTGCAGGACACTGAGTTGATGGCCAGCCGGGTCACCGGCTCGACCAGCGCGGGCGGGAACACCCCGAAGCCGAGCCGCCACCCCGTCATGGCAAAGGTCTTGGACCAGCCGTCGAGCAGCACAGTCCGGTCGGCCATGCCATCCACGTCCAGCACGCTGACGTGGCGCTGGCCATAACGGATGGCCCAGTACACCTCGTCGGACAGCACCACCAGGTCGTGACGCAGCGCCAGGTCCGCGATCGCCTCGCAGTCCTCACGGGTCAGGGCGCTGCCGCACGGGTTGTGCGGTGAGTTGAGAATCAGCAGCCGGGACCGGCTGGTGATGAGCCGCTCGAGCTCGCCGGTGTCGATACGGAAACCGTTGCGTTCCCGCAGCGGCACCGGGACGGGAACCGCACCGGCGAACGAGGTGATCGACTCGTACATCGGGAATCCGGGATCGGGATACAGCACCTCATCGCCCGGGCCGGCCAGGGCCAGGATGGTGAAGAACATGATGGGCTTGGCACCCGGGGTGATGATCACGCGGTCCGGGGTCACCCGCATCCGGCCAGTGCGCTCCAGGAAGGCGGCCACGGCCTGGCGCAACAGCGGGATCCCGGGTGCGGGCACATAGTGGGTCGCACCCGCGCGCAGAGCCTCGACCGCGGCCTCGACGATGTGCGGCGCGGTCGGGAAGTCCGGCTCGCCGATCTCCAGGTGAACGATCTTGCCGCCCGCGTCCTCGATGGCCCGGGCCCGGGCCAGGACCTCGAACGCGGATTCGGTGCCGAGCTGGGCCATGCGGTCTGCGAGGCGGATGTCCGTCATGGCCCTGATGATAGGTGGGTAGGTGGCTGGCGGTCAGAGCCGACTCAGCAGGGGCTCCACCCGGGCCAGGGTCTCGAGCAGGTTGGGCTGGGAGTTCAGTTCGCGGGCCCCAGCCAGGGTGACCCAGCGCAGGGGGGCGTTCGGGCTTTCCGGGCGGATCGCGTCCGGGGTCCGGGTCGCCATGAAGAAGCGGATGTCGGCGTGCTGATGGGCGGGCTCGCCCTTGCCGGGCGGCACGTCCACCACGGCGACCTGCTGAATCCGGGCGTCAGGCCAGGGCTCGAGGTCGGCCAGGCCAGTCTCCTCGTGCCCTTCCCGCCGGGCGATGCCGACCGGGTCGGTCTCACCAGGATCACCGTGCCCGCCGACCTGCAGCCAGGCCTGCTGGCGCTGATGCCAGCGCAGCAGCACACGGGCAGTAGGGGGATGCACAATCAGGGCGGACGCGGTCACGTGCATCGGGAGGTCCCGGCGCCACGGATCGCCGGCGTCCTTGACCAGCGCCCGCAGTCGCCGCACGTCAGCCGCCTCGGCATCGTCGCCGGGCTGATATTGGTCCAGCAGGGCGGTCAGTGTCTGCGCATCAGGTTCCACAGGAGGCGATGCTAACCCGCTGCCGGGTCGCCAAACCCGAACGGCAGGCGGCCCGTGACGCCGGGGGTGCAGGCGAAGATGTCGCCGGCGTGGGGCTGGGCGGCCAGGTCCGCCGGATTGAAGTTCTCCCGGGCCGTGGTGATGTAGAGCGTGTCCAGGGCCGGCCCGCCGAACGCAGCCGAGGTGACCTGCGTGACCGGGAGGCTGACCACCACGTCGACCTGGCCGCCGGGCGTGTACCGCCGCAGCTCACCCGAGCCCCAGACGGCCAGCCACAGGCCGCCTTCGGAGTCCAGGGTCAGCCCGTCGGGCAGGCCGCCAGTCACCTCGGCGAAGCGCCGGCGGTCCGATAGCGTGCCGGTCGCGGGGTCCGCGGTGAACACGTCCACTCCCCCGGCGTGACTGTCCGCGAAGTAAAACGCCGTCCGGTCATCGCTCCAGTCCAGGCCGTTCGACAGCCCGATGCCGCCGAACAGCTCGGTGACGGTACCGTCCGGGGTGAGCCGGTACATCGCGCAGGGCGGGCCCTTGTCGGCCCGGGTACAGGTGCCGGCCCAGAAGTTCCCCCACGGGTCCGGCTTGCCGTCGTTGAACCGGAAGGTGCCGCCGTCGATCGTGAAGCCGTCCACTGGGCGCAGGTTCTGGCCGTCCGAGCCGGACCGGGCGAACCGGTCGGACAGGGCCAGGACTAGGCCGCCGTCGCGGGTCAGACCGGCCGTGCCCACCTCATCCCCGGTGCCGAACCAGGTGTGCTGGCCGGTGGCCACATCCAGTGCGTGCACCTGGCCGCGCAGGATGTCCACCCAGCGCATGAGCCCGCGCCCGGCGTCCCAGAGCGGTCCCTCGGCCAGCTCGCACTGGGCTGGGACTACGAGTTCCGCGTCGAGTCGCCTGGTCACGGCCGACTCACCGCCGGGATGACCTTGCCACGCGGGCCGAAGCTCTCGGTGAGCACCTGGTACGCCTCCTCGGAGTCTTCCAACGGGAATCTGTGCGCCGGCGTGCCGTCGCCCCGGAGGCTGATTATGCCCGGTGAGGTGAAGATCTGGGTGCAAGTGCGTTCGCGGATTGATGGCCGCCGGGGCACCCCGGAGGTCTGGTAAGCTCGCGTCATCCCGGGCGATTGGCGCAGCGGGAGCGCGTCTCCCTGACACGGAGAAGGTCACAGGTTCAAATCCTGTATCGCCCACCATCAGCAGTCTCAGCCAAGAGCCAGGGACGCACATTCAGGCCCTCTGTCGGCCCGCCTTATGATGAAAGCCAGAAGCATGGCAAGACAAGGCGCGGAGGTTCCAGTGAGTACATCTGGCCCCGGCAGCTCTGCGGGCACTCTCTAACGGCCGCCGTGCCGCCAGTCGTCCTGGACACCGGCGTCGCGAGTTAGCGCTCGCAACACTGAACGTCAAGGATTATGAGGAGTTCGAGCAGCATCACAGCCTGCGCATCCTCGGGCGCTGGGCAATCCCGACCTTGAGTTCCTCCGGAGACCTCGTCAGCGCTGCCAGTCTCGCGCAGCGCCCGCGCCGCCCGGTTCCAGGGTGGGCGGTGGTCGCGGCCGGCCTGGCGCCTGTCTTGGCGACGGCCGGCTGGCTGGTCGGCGACGCGGTCCAGCCGGCCTCCTACAGCCCGATCCGGAAAACGGTCAGCGTGCTGGCTGGCCACGCCGGAACCGATCGGTGGATCATGACGGGAGCCCTGTTCCTGGTGGGCGTATGTCAGCTCGTGGCTGCCGTCGGCCTGGCCGCCACCCCCGCGCCTGCCCGCATCGTGCTGGCCGTCGCGGGCCTGTCCAGCATCGGTATCGCCGCATCTCCCGAACCCGTTCGCGGCTCGACTCCGCAGCACCTCGCCTGGACTTCGCTCGGCGCGGTCGCAATCGCGATCTGGCCTGCCCTGGTCGTCCGGCGCGCTCCGCCGCGGCCGTGGATCCTCAGCGGCCACGGCTATGCCGTCGTGACTGCCGTGTCCATTGCCTTGCTCGGCTGGCTCATTATCGAAACCCAGGGTGGCACTGACCTGGGCCTGACTGAGCGCCTGTTCCTGTCGATCGAGACCTGCTGGCCATTCGTCGTCGCCATTGCCCTGTAGCAAACCACGGTCTAACCAGCAGCACGGGCCGTCTCAATTCCTGGAGCTCTTCTCCTCGGTCGGGCTGAGAACACTAGCTGCCGTGCCGGTTGACCACGAACGATCATTGCCTTCTCCAAGCGCCTTCCGCCCGCAGCCGATTCATCAGAAACCGCCCGCGAAATCCCTGGCTTCAGCCAGGGGAGGTACGGGCGACGTTGCTTAAACGTTGCGCTGGTTCTCGGCATAGCGGTTTGACAACCTCCAAGGTCGCGCCGCCCGCAGCGGCGACGAAATAGCTGCTGGTCCACAAGGCCGGCAGACGCCGGCGCAGGTGCGGGAACTCCTGCCGCACAAGCCGCGACGAGCGGCCTTTGATCTGCTTGACCAGCCGCTGAAAATCCCGTCTTGCGGATCGCCGACCACGCGCAAGTGCACATAGTCCGGCATCGCCTCCAGTTCCACCATCGGCACGTCCCGTCCGGCGCACACGTCGCGGATGATCTGCCTGAGCCGTCCGTCCACGTCGCCCGTGATGACCCTCCGCCGGTACCTGGGACACCAGACCACGTGGCAGGTGCAGCGATCGACGACATTTGCTGTCCGATCGGGCTTCGTCCGCCCATGCAGTGCACGGCGAGGTGCGGTATACTCGTTACTGTGTTCGAGACGGTGCGCTACACCTACCGCCTGCGTCCTGGCGCACAGGCGGAGCGGGTCGTGGACAACCACCAGATGATCGCCGTTGAGGACTTCCGGCCGCTGTTCCTGGCCAGGTCCACCATGGCACGCAAGGCCGCTGACGCTGCGATCGGTGCGGCGAAACGGGAACTGGTCCAGCGGGGCACGCGGGCGGGCCGCAAGGTGGTGCCGGTGCCGCCCGCCTATACCACGATGACGTGCGCGCAGTGCGGGACGAGAGCCAAGGAACGCCTCACGCTCGCCGACCGAACCTTCACACGCGCGGCCTGCGGATACGCCGCCGACCGCGACCGGAACGCCGCGAGAATGATCCTCGCCATGGCAGAACGCGGCCATGCTGGTGCTGACGACATAAGACACCCCACTCGCCTCCCTTCCACGGTCGCGGGCGGTATGCGGTCCGAGCCACAAATCCCCCGGCTTTCAGCCATGGGGAAGCGTTAAATGGCTTCGATCTCGGGATAGACGGGTTCCCACATGGCCTGAGCGACACGCTTGCCCGGGTCGTCGAGCTCGGCCTGGGCTAGGCCCTCGGCCACGGCAGTGCGGGCGACAGCGGTAGCGACTGCGGCGGAAACCTCGCGCAGGCTGGTAACCGGGGGCAGCACGGCAGCCCCGGGCGTACCCGGGTCGGACAGGCCAGCCAGCGCGGCGGCCGCGGCCGCGAGCATGCCGTTGGTGACCCGGCAGGCACGGGCCACGGCGACCCCAAGCCCGAGCCCGGGGAAGATCAGCGCGTTGTTGGCCTGCGCGATCTGGTAGCGCACGCCGAGGTGGGTGACCGGGTCAAATGGGCTGCCGGTGGCGATCAGCGCCCGGCCTCCGGTCCACTTGATGAGATCCGCTGGCCGGGCTTCGGACCGCGATGTCGGGTTGGACAGCGGCATGATCACTGGCCGTTCGGTGGTGGCGGCCATCTTGGTGACGATCTCTTGACAGAAGGCCCCGGACTCGGTCGAGGTACCGATGAGCATGGTCGGCCGGACGCGGGCGACGACTTCAGCGAGCGATATCCGGCCGTGGGCGTCGCGCTGCCAGCTGGCCACCTCGGCGGCGGGGCGTGCGTAGGGAACCTGGAAGTCCCGCATCGTAGCGGTGTACGCGCTGGTCAGCAGGCCCCTGCTGCCCAGCGCCCAGAACCGGCTGGTCGCCTCGGCGGGGCTCACGCCTGCTTGGATCATCGTCTGCCGCAGCATGTCCGCGATGCCGATCCCGGCCGTGCCCGCACCGTGGATCACCACCCGCTGGTCGGGCATTGACGTCCCGGCTGCCCGGATGGCGCCGATGGCCGCGGCCAGCGCCACTGCGGCCGTGCCCTGGATGTCGTCGTTGAAGGTGCAGCACGTCCCGGCGTACTTACCCAGGATGCGGGTGGCGTTGGCCGCGCCGAAGTCCTCCCAGTGCAGCATGGCGTGCGGGAACAGTTTCCGCACGGCGGCTACGTAGGCATCGACGAGCTGGTCGTATCGCTCGCCACGGACACGAGGGTGCCGGTTGCCGAGGTACATGGGATCATCCAGCAGCGACCGGTTATCGGTGCCGGCGTCCAGCACCACCGGTACCACCCGGCCGGGGTGCAGTCCGGCCGCAGCCACGTACACCGAGAGCTTGCCGGCCGCGATGGCGATGCCGCCCACTCCCCAGTCCCCGATTCCCAGGATGCCCTCGCCATCGGTGCAGACGACCAGGTCCACATCATCCGGCCCGAGGCCGTAGTTGCGGAACGCGGTCTCAACCTGACCGGGGTGGTTCACCGACAGGTAGACCCCGCCGGGCCGGCCGTACTCATGGCTGTACCGTTCGATCGCAGCGCCGATGGTCGGGGTGTACATGACCGGCAGCATCTCGGCGATGTGGTCGGTCAGAAGCCGGTAAAACAGGACCTCGTTACGGTCCCGCAAGCTGGCCAGGTACACGTTCTTGGCCAGGTCATCCGGCTGCCGGGAGTACTGCCCGTACGCCCGGGCTAGCTGCCCGGCCATGGTGGAAACGGCTTCGGGCAGCAGCCCGTCCAGCTCCAGCGATTGCCGTTCGGCGGCGGTGAATGCGGTGCCCCGGTTCAGCAGTGGCGTGGTCAGCACGGCGCTGCCCCGCAGCCGCACCCGGGCTACCGTGCCACCGGCCGTCCTGGCCAGCTCAAATGGTCGTTCCATAACCACGTCACCTTCCGCGAGGCGCCCTCACGCCGGCTCACCGGCGGCCGAGAATGCGGCATCGAAGGCCGCGGCCGGGATCGAAGGGCATCTGCCGGACGAACAACTGCCTCGCGCCCGCCGGTAAGGCGGTCCGTCCCAGCATCCTCCGATTCGATAGAAATGGAACCCTCATAACCGATCGCGTTGAGCATGCGGAAGCAGCCTTCTCAAAGAACATCGCCGTGCCCAGTGGAGACGAAGCCGCGACGGCGGGCAATGGCATCGGCCGGACCGTCCGCCCGGTTGAACTCCGCGAAGGTGTGCAACTGAATTGCACAGCCAAAGACGTCACGGCAGAACGTCAGGGCCTCCCGGGCGGTGCTGGGGAAAGGCTGTAAGGCGTCGGGTCGGTTTCGATCAGACCCTATGCATCGCAGGCCCGCACCCGCAGGTCCGCGGTAGCCGCCGTCACGGGCCCTCGTCCGGGGCTGATGGTGAATCCCCGGCTCAAGCGAAGGGTGGGGTGATGGGCGTCACCGGCGTGGTGCGCACGCCCGATCAGCGGGTGCGGGTCTTTGTAAGTGCCACACTGCAGGAACTGGCCGCAGAACGTCAGGCTGTGCGGGACGCGGCTGCGGCAGTCGCGGAGATCTGCCGCCGGCTGGACGGGCTGCCTTAAGGCGGCCGGCAGCCCGGGCGCTGGACCTGGAGTCAGGCGCCCGGGATGCGGCTGCTGATTTACAGCTGGGTGGTGACGGCCTTGACTTCGGTGTAGGCCTCCAGGGCCTGATGGCCCATCTCACGGCCCCAGCCGGACTGCTTGTACCCGCCGAACGGCAGTGCCGCGTCGAACACGTTGTAGCAGTTGATCCAGACGGTGCCGGCCCGCAGCTTCTTCGCTAGGGCGTGCGCCTTGGAGATGTCGCGGGTCCAGATGCCCGCGCCGAGTCCGTACACGCTGTCGTTGGCGATGCCGGCGATCTCGACCAGGTTCGTGAACGGCGAGGCGACCAGGACGGGACCGAAGATCTCCTCGCGGACGACCTTCATGTCCGGGCGGGTATTGGTGAGCACGGTGGGCTCGACGAAGTAGCCGGTGTCGCCGAACCGGCCGCCGCCCGCCAGCGCGGTTGCGCCGTCGGACTTCCCGGACTCCAGGTAGCCGGTCACCCGGCGGAACTGCTCGTCGGAGACCAGCGGGCCCATCTGCGTCCCCGGCTCCATCCCCGGTCCTATCTTGATCGACTTGGCGATCGCCGCGACGCCGTCGACGACTTCGTCGAAGCGGTCCCGCTGGACGAACAGCCGCGAGCCGGCGACACAGCACTGCCCTTGGTTGAAGAAGATCGCGTTGGCGGCGCCCTCGATAGCGCCGTCCGCGGCGTCGTCGAAGACGATGTT
>JBAPYC010000937.1:0-2282 GCA_049284535.1 Streptosporangiaceae bacterium | reverse complement strand
GTGCTGCGCTTCCGCCAGTTCGTCTCACGCATCGACGCCGCGCCATCCTCGCGGCTGGACCTGGCCGCCCTGGCCGTGGACGCCGGCTACGCCGACCAGGCTCACCTGACCCGCGAGTGCGCCCAGCTCTCCGGCCTGACCCCGGCCGCCCTGGCCCGCCACCGCGCTGCATGAACCGTGCCGCCGGACCCCGGCTAGCGGCGGCCCGCCTGAACCGTGCCGCCTGAACCGTGCCGCCTTAACTCCCGGCTAGCGGCGGGCCGCCCGGTCGCCCGCCGTCTCGTGCCGGGCCTGCCAGACATGCAGGGCCGGGGAGATGAGTGGCGCGGCCGCGGCCGTCGCGGCGATCAGCGCCAGGTAGGCGCCGATCTCCCAGCCCAGCCCGGACAGCGGCACGTCCAGGAACCCGACCATCACCAGCACGAACTGCGTGCCCGCGCCCACCAGCAGCACCAGTTCGGGCGCGACCGGCAGGCTGACCGGGAACTGGTCCCAGCCAGACCGCAGCAGCAGGTAGCCGGTCATCAGCAGCGCCGTTATCACCACGAGCATGAGATAGGAGTGGGCGGTGGTCCCGCTGACGTTGATGCTGGTGCCAAGCTCGTCAAAGCCGAACCAGGGCAGGAACAGCGCCACCAGGACGATCATGCTGGCGGCACCCGCCACCTGCTCGGCCCGGGTCAGCCGCCGCAGATCCAGGCGGAACTCGCGGGCCGGCGCCGCTGCCACCGGAGCGTGCTGCCCGGCCATCTCAGCCGGGACGTACTGGTCAGCCGGCGTCGTCGGGAACTGGCTTGCCGATGCGCCGGGAGGGTAGGGGCGGGGCGGCTCGGCGAACCGGAACTCGCCAGCCCAGCCCGGCTCAGGCGGTGCCACGGGCGGGGGCACGCCGTCGATGAGCGTGATGTCGGGATCGGCAGGCGAGGCCGTTTCTCCGGGCTGGCCGGCCAGCAGCGTCCCGCAGGAGCCGCAGAAGGGCGCCCGGTCGTGGCATGTGTTCATGCATTCAGGACATGTCACCGGATGCACCTCCGGGGATGGGCCGGGCGCGGTGCGGGTGGGCGCCGGGGAGCGAGTAAAAGCTCGAATGCGGTAATACCGTCGATTTTGGACACCCCTGCCTATTTTCTCGGTGCTCAATAAAGGCTAAATTCCGCTTTTAAATGCTACGCATCAGTCTGTATCCCGGCAAGCGGCATCGGGTTTATGGCGCGTCACCAGCGATTATCACCGAGATCGTCCAGGCGAGATTTATTGCATTACCTTTATCCGCCGAGGAATCCCGTGAATTCAAGAAATGGCAGGTCTTGTCCGGGCCGCGCCGACCTCGAGCTGCCTTACCCCTGGCTGATGCGCAACGACATCACCGTGCGCGGCAAGTACATGTACCCGCGCGAGGCTGTGGCCCAGATGGTGCGGCTCGTCCGCGCCGGCGTGATCGACCTCGGCCAGGTCGACCTGACCGAGTTCGGACTCGACGCGGGTGAGATCGGCTAGCCCAGATCCTGCCAGGCCATGGCGGCCAGCCGGTCAATGGTGTCGATGCCGTACTGCTCGCTGGGGTTCCCGGTGGTCAGCACGGCCATGAGATAGTCGCGGCCGCCGCCGGAAATCCAGCCGACGCTGTTGATCTGCCAATCGCCGTCGGTGCCCTCCAGCGGCAGCCAGCCGTTCTTGAGGGCCACGGTGACCTGCGCCGGGACGCCGCCGGAGACTCCCCACCGCTGGGACGGTGTGACGTTTTCCATCAGTGACAGGGCATAGTCGCGCTCGCTGCCGGTGAGGACTGCGCTGGGCGTGACCAGCTGGCGGAGCAGGGTGATCTGGTCCGCGGGAGTGGTCGTGCTCAGTCCCCAGCCCGGCCAGGCGAACCCCGGGCAGACCACGCAGGACGACGGCGAGGTCGTGGTCAGGCCGGCCTGCTGGTTGAACGAGCTGATCCCGGTCGCGCCGCCGGCCTCGTACCACAGGTTCGTGGCGGCCGCGTTGTCGCTGTCCTCGATCATCTGCTCGGTCAGCTCGCGGTCGCTGGCCGACAGGCTGGTGCCGCTATGGCCTCGCTCGGCCAGCAGCGTCTCGAGCACATCGAGCTTGACCACGCTCGCCTCGGCCTGCGCCCGGCCCTGACCGAGCTGCCAGGTCTGCCCGGTCCTGATGTCGTAGACGGCGGCCAGGACCGTGCCAGCCCGGGCGGAGACGTAAGCCGTCGCGGCGGCGCCGAGTGGATCGCGCGCAGCGCGGGCGGCGGCCGCCTTCCGGGAGGCCCGCGCCCGCGCCGAGGA
>JBAPYC010000936.1:0-12017 GCA_049284535.1 Streptosporangiaceae bacterium | reverse complement strand
GCCGTGGCTGGTGCCGGCGTGCGGGCCAGCGCTGGCGTGCGGGCCGGTGCCAGCGTTCTGCGGGCCGGCCTGGTTCGCGTTCGGGCTCTGGTTCAGGTCCGGAGCGCCCTGGCCGGATGCGGGCTGCTCCGGGAAGGTGGCGGGCCGGCCTCCGTACATCCGCACGTCCTGGACGGCCTTGGCCATCCGCCAGCCCAGCACCATCGCGGCGAGGAGCCAGGCGGCGATGGTGCCGATGAACGGCTGGTCCGGCCAGACCTTGAGCGCGACAGAGCTGATCGGCACGGCCCAGACCAGGACCCACGCCACGGTGCGGCAGGGCACGAACCAGCGGGCCAGCGGCCTGGCGTGCGCGGCCAGCGCGACCAGGAATGGCAGCAGCAGAAGAGAGTAGAGCCAGGTCCGGTTGCCCAGGCCGAGGGCAGAGTAGACGGCTACGCCCCAGACCGCGACGGACGCCGAGGCGCCGGGCGTGCGCCGCCCCTGGGCCACGGCCACCACCGCGTAGATCAGGGCGAACAGCACGATCACGCCCAGCGTGACCGGGAAGAAGACGACAGCGACAGCGACAGCGGAGATCTTCAGCCAGGTCGGGAAGCGCCGGTAGCCCTGCCAGATGCGGGAAACCAGGCCCGGCTTGTTACGGCCGGCGGGCTGGGCCCTATCGTTTGGCAGCATCTCGCTTCCTTGCCCCTAGTCCCCTGCCGGGCAGCCATGCCGCGAGCTGGCGACCAGGTCGCCTGGCCCGTAGCCCCCGCACCTGGTTGCCGGACAGTTGTACGTCCTGTATAGCGCATGACCCGCGATCGTGACAGCACACATGTCGATACTGTCGGTGAAAAAAGCGCCGTGGTCGCCGTGAACCTGGGCCTCCTGCCTGAGCCGGCCTGGAACCGCCGTGACGGCGGACGCCGGACGGATGCGACCGGCTATCCATGATGGACCGGGCACGCATCGGCACGTCAAGATAATCACCATCATAAACCGGCATTCCGTGGTATCCAGCGAGGAGAATACATGTACCGGATCGAGGCTGATCTGCTCATTCCCGGCCGCGGCGACCCCATCAGGGGCGGCGTCGTGCTGCTGGACGGGTCCGGGATCAGCTACGCGGGCCCGGCTGGGGTCGCCCCGGCGACGGCTGAGGCACCGGTGACCCGGGCGGCCGCGGTCATGCCGGGGATGTGGGAATGCCACGGGCACTTGCTCGGAACCCGGAGCTTCGACCTGGGCAAACTTCCGCTCGAACCGGAGGCGCTACGGGCCGCGCGCTGTACCCGGGATCTGCGCAACGCCCTGGACGCGGGCATCACCTCGATCCGGGACGTGGGCGGCATGGGGGTGTACCTGGCCCGCGCCGTGGCCGAGGGCACTGTGGACGGCCCGGCCATCTACGGCGCGGGTGCGATCTTGAGCACGACCGGCGGGCACGGCGACCTGCACTCGTTCCCGCTGGACTGGATCGAGGACTACGCCCGGCACGCGGGCCTGTCCCGGCTGGCGGACGGCCCGGCCGAATGCGCCAAGGCAGTCCGCGAGCAGCTGCGGCGCAACGCCAGGCTGATCAAGGTGTGCGCGTCCGGGGGCGTGCTGTCCGAGCTCGACGACCCGATCCACCAGCAGTTCACGATGGCCGAGCTGCGGGCCATCGTGGAGGTCGCGGGGATGGCGGACCGGGTGGTGGCGGCGCACTGCCACGGCAAGCCCGGCATCATGGCCGCGCTGCGGGCCGGGGTGCGCACCATCGAGCACGGCACCTACCTGGACGACGAGTGCTGCGACGCCATGCGCGAGACAGGCGCGATCCTGGTCCCCACCCGGACCATCATCGAGGACATGCTGGCCAACAAGGCCGCCGTGCCGCCCTACGCCATGGCCAAGCTCGAGGTCGTGGCCGACATCCACGCCCAGGCCGTGGCCCGGGCCTACGAGCACGGCGTCACCATCGCCATGGGCACCGACATCGCCCTGACCGGCATGGACCTGCCCAACGCGTGGGGGCAGAACGGGTCGGAGCCGGGCTACCTGGTCAAGCTGGGCATGTCCCCGGGGGACGCGATCGAGGCGGCCACGGCCACCGGCCCGCTGACCCTGGGGCCGCAGGCGCCGCATGCCGGCCAGCTGGCCGAGGGCTACGACGCCGACGTGATCACGCTGGACGCGGATCCGCTGGCCGACATCGGCGTGCTGGCCGACCCCGGACGGATCACCGCGGTGTGGAGCCAGGGGCGGCAGGTAAAGGGGGCGGCTTAGGCTCTGCGGCCACGGTTAGACGCTCCGGCCGCGACTAAGACCCGGCGGATGAGGTCGATCTCGTCGTGCAGCGGGATGCCGTAGTCGCCGGTCCGCGGGATCTGCGGCTTCTCCCGGCGTGAGCGGTCCACCGCACCCGGGCGCAGCTCGGCGAGGCGGAATCCGCGGCGCTGGTAGAACCGGAGCGCGTCCACGTTGTCGTTGGTCGTGGTGAGCCGGATCTCGCGGCAGCGGAAGTGCCGGGCGGCGCCCACGGCCGCCTCGATGAGCATGGTCCCGATCCCCACCCGGCGCTCGATGGCGTTCAGCGTGGTGATCTCCAGGTAGTCCTGCACCAGCTGGTAGGTAAGCAGGCCGACCACGCGGCGGGACCGTTCGGCGATGAACCCGGGCAGTTCGGCCGGGCGCAGGACGCTGCCGTGCACGGCGACGAGCTCGGCCCCCCACAATTCGGTGACAAGCCATGCGAGCATGGGGCGATCGCCTTCGCCGATGGGCCTGATCCGAATCGGCGGCTCGTTCACCACGCCATTATGCAGTCCTGCTCACGGCGGCATCCGGCGCTCGGCCGACCAAGATCAAACTTCGCGGCAGCCGACGTCCGGTGGGTCGCCTGGAGGGCGGCTGGGCGGGCAGCTGGGCGGGCGACGGGGAGGTTTGTCGAACCTGAAATCGGATTCTTCATGATCGCGAAGGCTTCACTACTCTATACAGTACAAAGTCTTCGTGATCATGGAATATGTCAGCCGGTCCGCTAGGACTGCCCGTAGTTCGCGATCTCGATCAGGTTGTCATCGGGATCGCGGATGTAGACGCTGGCCATGGGGCCGAGAGCGCCGGTCCTGGAGACTGGCCCTCCTCCACGTCCACGCCTGCGCGGGTCAGCGGGGCGACCACCTGATCCAGCGGCGTGGTGGTGACCAGGCACAGGTCGGCGCTGCCGGGGGTGGGCTTGGCCGCGTGCGGGGTGAACTCCTGGCCCGCCTGGTGCAGGTTGATCTTGCTCGGGCCAAACGCGAGGGCCCGTCGCCCGGCTCCGAAGGTCACCGCCTCCTGGCCGAGGGCGCGCTGGTAAAAGCGGATCGTCTCGTCCACGTCGGCCACGGTCAGGACCAGATGATCTAGGCTGGTGATGCTCACGGGGCCGCTGTCGCCGGTTGTCATGTTCCCATTTTCGCGCCACGGTCGGCCGGATGTTACAAGGCCCGACGGATGGGCAGATGACGGGCATGCCTGTACTAAGAGCTCTCGCCCGGCCGATGGTCGCGTCCATTTTCATCGTCCAGGGTTTTGACACCTTCCGCAATCCGGACAAAGTGGCGCCAGCCGCCGAACCAGTAGTCGCCCAGCTATCCGAACGGCTTTCCTTCGTGCCGGCCAAGACCGAACAGGCGGTGCGGCTCAACGGCGCGGTCCAGGTGGTAGCCGGGTCGCTGCTGGCCCTGGGCAAGTTTCCCCGTGTGTCGGCGGCCGTACTGGCCGCCACGCTGGTGCCCACCACTGCGGCCGGGCACCGGTTCTGGGAGGCGGAGGACGACGCCTCCCGCAGGCAGCAGCGGATCCACTTCCTCAAGAACTGCTCGATGTTCGGCGGCCTGCTGATCACCGCGGCCGACACCGCCGGGAGCCCGTCGCTGGCCTGGCGGTCCCGGCACGCGGCCAAAACAGCACGCCGGGAAGCGTCGTTGGTGGCCAAGACCGCTAAGACGTCCGGCAAGGCCGGCGCGAAGACCGGTGCCGTGGTCGGCAAGGCAAGTGCGAGGACCGGCGCCGTAACCGGCAAGGCGAGCACCAAGGGTGGCGCGGCGCTCGGCAAGGCGAGCACCAAGGGTGGCGCGGCGCTCGGCAAGGCAAGGACCAAGGGTGGCGCCCTAGCTGGCAAGGCAGGTACCAAGACCGGGGCCCTGGCCGGCAAGGCGAGCGCGAAGACCGGTACCGCGGCGGGCAAGGCCGGCGCGAAGACCGGTGCCGCGGCGGGCAAGGCGCGGAGCCTGGTTTCCCGCTAGGCCTGGTTTCCCGCTAGGCCGGCTGCCTGGGGTCGGCACGTAGCGCCGCGATCAGCCACTCGAAGGCGGGGACTACGGACGGCGGCACGGGCTGGCCGTTGATGATGGCCAGCAGCTGCCAGTAGCGCTCCACCCGGGTGTCGGTGAACGTCTGGAGCTGACGGAGCAACCCGGCCCGTTCGGCAGGCGGGGTGCCGGACGGCACGATGCGATCCAGGGTGGCCTGGCCCGCGGGTGAGCCGGGATCAGTCCCCCGGGCCACCGCCTGCTGGGCGTGCTCGATGACCTTCTGGTAGTCCGCGGCCGGTGCGGGCGCTCCCGGCTCCTGGTTAGCCTGCTGGCCGGCTACGGCCATGGACCGGGCCCGCTGCCGGAAATCCCGGTCGGCCACCAGCTCGGCCAGCTCGATCCAGGCGTCAGCCTGTTCGGGTGACGGATCTTCGGGCAGTTCGGCTGGCAGCTGGCGCATGCCGCGCGCGATCTCGCTCGAGGATGCGTCCGGCCCCTGCGGCACGGTCCCGGCGAAGATCTCGTCCACGAAGTCGTCGATGATGTGCTGCCGCTCCTGGGCGGACAGCCGGGCCAGCTTGTGCATGATCAGCGTCTCCTCGATAGTGTTGCCGCGCTTGGCGACCGTGGCGAGCACCGCCCGGCGCAACCGCAGCGACCGGATCTGGCCGTCCAGCACGGCGACGTGGGCGGCGGCGACGTCGGCCACCGTGCGGGTCCGGGACAGCACGGCCTGCACCAGTTCCAGGCCCAGCCCGAGCTCGCGCAGGGTCCGGACCAAGTCCAGCCGGGCCACCGCCTCGGCGTCGTACAGCCGGTAACCGGCGGCGGACCGGGCCGCGGGCGGGACCAGGCCCTGGTCCGACCAGAACCGGATGGTCCGGGCGGGCACGCCGATGCGGCGCGCCAGCTGCCCGACGGTGAACAGCTCGGCGGTGCTCATGCAGACGACTGTGCACCTTCCAGTGGCTGGAAGCTCAAGCCTTATTTCCGACCCGGTCGGCCTGGGTGCCTTCCTGCCGGGCCGTGCGCGGGCCGCGCAGCAGCGAGGCCAGGGCAGCCAGCCCGGCCAGCACCGCGGACAGGGCGAACATGATCATCAGGCCGTCGTGGAAAGGCCCGGAGATCAGGTGCGGGAAGAACTCCCGGCCGGTAAGGGTCTGCTGGGCTGCGGCCGGCAGGGAGGCGAGGACCCCGCCCACGCTGAGCAGGTGGCCGATCGGGTTGACGCCGAGAACCGCCGCAAACAGGGAGGACACCGGGGGCAGCGAGCCGATCTGATGGGCCGCCGCGGCCGGCACGCCCTGGGCCCGCAGGCCGCTGGTCAGGGTGCTCGGCAGGGTTCGGGACAGCCCGATGATCATGACCGAGAAGAACACCGCGATCGATACGGCCGTGCCGGAGTTCTGGAAGGTCGAGCGCATGCCCGAGGCGGCGCCCCGCATCCGGGCCGGGACGCTGCCCATGATGGAGGAGGAGTTGGGCGAGGCGAACATGCCGCTGCCGATGCCGTTGATGGCGATGAGCAGGGCAAAGGCCCAGTAGGGGAAGACGACAGGCAGGAGCATCAGGCCGATGAAGCTGGCCCCGAAGACCGCCGCCCCGGCGGTGGCGATGCCGCGGGAACCGAATCGGTCAGACAGCGTGCCGGCGACCGGCCCCGAGACCAGGAACCGGCGGTCAGCGGCAGCAGGAAAATGCCCGCCCACAGCGGAGTCTGGCTGAAGCTGTACCCGTGCAGCGGCAGCCAGATGCCCTGCAGCCAGATGATGAGCATGAACTGCAGGCCGCCGCGGGCGATGGACACCGCCAGGCCGGCCAGGTTCCCGGCCGTGAAGGCCCGGATCCGGAACAGGCTGAGCTGGAACATCGGCTCGGGGATCCGGCTCTCGATCACGGCGAAAGCGGCCAGCAGGGCGACCCCGCCGATCAGGCCGGCCAGCACCCACGGGTTCGTCCAGCCCATGATGTGCCCGCCGTACGGCTGGATGCCGTAGGTGGCGGCGATCAGGACCGCGCTCAGCCCGACCGCGAAGGTGACATTGCCCCACCAGTCGATGCGGGCCCGATGCCGCTCGCCGTTATCCCGCAGTCGCAGGTAGGCCCAGATCGTGCCGTAGATCCCGACGGGCACGTTGACCCAGAACACCAAGCGCCAGTCGATGGCGGACAGCAGGCCGCCCGCCACCAGGCCGATGAACTGGCCGGCCAGGGCCGCGATCTGGTTGGTGCCCAGTGCGAAGCCGCGCTGCTCGGTGGGGAAGGCGTCGACAAGGATCGCGGCCGAGTTGGCCATCAGCATGGACCCGCCGATGGCCTGCAGCACCCGCCAGCCGATCAGCCACAGTGCCCCGCTGCCGCCTTCGTACGGGTCGAAGGACAGCAGGATCGAGGCGATGGTGAAGACCACGAAGCCGGCGTTGTAGATCTTGACCCGGCCGTATATGTCGCCCAGGCGGCCGACAGTGACGACCAGCACGGCCTGGACCAGCCGGTATCCCATGATCATCCACAGCAGGTAGCTGATGTTGCCCGGGGCCAGCGGATCCAGGTGGATGCCGCGGAAGATGGCCGGCAGCGCGATGATGACGATGGAACCGTCCAGCGTGGCCATGAACATGGACGCGGTGGTGTTGGCCAGCGCCACCCACTTGTAACGGTCGTCCGCCATCAGACCCCCTGCCGTCAGATATTCTGCGCGAGCCGTTCGAGCAGTGGCACAACGGCCCTCAGCTGGTCGATCTCGGCCGGAGTGAACCCTTCGGCCAGGGCCCTGGCGATCTGCCCGTCGCGCGCGTCCCGCCTGTCCCGCAGCACCTGCCGTCCGGCGCTGGTGAGGGACAGCACCACCCGCCTGCCGTCCTGCGCATCCGGATGCCGCTCGATCAGCCCGCGGCCCTCAAGTGCGCCCAGCGTGGCGCCCATCGACTGCGGGCTGATCTGCTCCAGCTTGGCCAGCGCGCTCGGGGTGGCCGGGCCGCAGCGGTCCAGCCGGGCCAGCGCCGAGGTCTCCGGCACGGTGGGCGCGCCGTCGCCGCGGACCTGCCGTATCCGCCGCATCAGCAGGCCGATGCTGACCCGCAGCGCGGCGGCGACATCACGCACGTCGAGGTCGTCGGTCATGTAAGAAGCCTAAACTGATAAGTCTAGGCTTAGCAAATCTCACGGTGGCGTAGCGCCTGCCAGATAGTTTCAGCCGAGGTGGGCGGCGGCCCAGCAGGTGACCCCGGTGTGGCAGTTCTCCAGGGCGCCAAGGGTCTTGCGCAAGGTGGCGGGCACGCCCTTGGCGGCGATGTTGTCCAGCTCGTACGGGTCGGTGGCGGTGTCGTAGTACTCCTGCTCGCCACCGGCGTACCGGACGTACAGGGCGGTGGCGGTGCGGACCGCCTCGTAGCTGACGGGATCGCCGTTCTTGCTGGTCTGGCGGTCCGGGTCGGCCGGATTGAAGTCCGGGCCGTGATGCTCGATGAGGATGGCCTGGCGCCAATCCGGGGGGTCCTGGCCATGCCAGAGCCCGGCCAGGCTGTGCCCGTCGACGTCGGCCGGGACCCTCAGCCCGGCCAGCGTCTCGAACGTTGGTGCCAGGTCGACGTTGGAGGTCAGCTGGCTGGCGACGCGCCCGGCCGGGACGCCCGGACCGGCGACGATCAGCGGGACGTGGATGTCGGTGTCGAAGGCGGTCTGCTTGCCAGGATCGAGGCGGTACTCGCCCATGTGGTAGCCGTTGTCGGAGCTGAAGATGAAGTAGGTGTTCCGGGCCAGGCCCTTGGCCCGGAGTTCGGCCTCCAGGTGGCCGATCATGTCGTCCACCGACAGGTCGGCCTCCACCCGTTTCTGGTACGTCGTGGTGATGTTCTGCTCTTCGGCTGCGGACAGCGGCGGGCGGGTCTTCAGCCAGGACGGCGGGTCGGACGGCAGCCGGTCGTAGGCGGGGGTCTTGGGATAGGTGAGGTTCTGGGCCGCGTGCGCGTAGCGGGGGGCCGGGGTGTACGGCGCGTGCGGCGCGAACGTGGCCACCTCGAGCATGAATGGCTTGCGGGCCGCGGCGGAGGTGTCGATGAACGAGGTCGCCTTGCCCGACAGGACGTCGGTCAGGTAGTCCTGCGGCTGACTGCCGTAGTGCTGCTGCCGGCCGTCCTCGTTCAGGGTGTAGTTGAACTCGGGGTAGCCGTTGCCGGCCACATCCCACTCGTCCCAGCCGGGCGGGATCGGGTCCGTGGGCTGGTATTGGTTGAGATACTTGCCCATCATCGCGGTGCGGTAGCCGGCGTCGTGCAGCGCCACCGCCCAGGTTTTCTGCTGGTCACCGTGCTTGTTGAAGGCGGTGTACCCGCCGTCGTTGCCGGCGTTGGTGAAGACGCCGTCGTCGTGCGGGTACATTCCGGTGAAGATGGCCGAGCGGGACGGGCAGCACAGCGAGTCCACCACGTAGTACCCGGACATTGTCATCCCGGTCTTCTCCAGCGCCTCGACGTGCGGCATGTGGCTGACCAGGTTCCAGGACAGGTCGTCGGTGAGGACGAAGACAAAGTTCGGCCGCTGCGCTGGCGCGCTCGGCGACACGCTGCCCGACGAGGCGCGGCCCGCCGGTGGCGCGGCGGCCGGCGAGGAGGTGCAGCCGGCCACGGCGAGCCCAGCCACGGAGAGCAGGACGCCCGTCAGGGTGGTCGCGCAGAGCCGACGGAGCCGGCGGATTCGGGACCGGGGCATCCCAGCACCGTACTCATCGGCCCCGAAACGGTCAACAGTCAGGACTGTCCTGATCCGTGACTATTCTGTTAGCATGGGCCGATGCCGTCCCCCGCTGCTGGCACCGAATCCGTGCCGGAGCAGCTGGCGCGGGTGCTCCGCCGCTATCGCACGGCAATGGGCGAGGCGCTGGCTGGCGGCGGCTACCGGCCGCTCATGCCGGCCGCGAACTGGCTGCTGATCGCCGTGGCCCGCGAGCCGGGCACGGTCAACGACCTGGCCGGGCGCCTGGGCCTGACCAAGCAGGCCGTCAGCCGCCTGACCGAGCGGCTGGTGGTCCTGGGCTACTGCGACCGGCGGCGCAGCCAGGTCAACCGGCGTCAGGTCATTCTGAGCGTCACCAAGGAAGGCGCCGGGGCCGCGGCGGCGCTGCTGGCCGGCATCGAGGAGGCTGACGAGGTGCTGCTCGCGACCCTCGGCGACGCCGAGCGCGCGGCGTTCCGGCGGGTTCTGGCCGTGATGGCGGGGATGCCGGGGGCCGGGCCGAACTGACCACGCCGTGCCAGACTAGACACGAACCACGGCGATTCGCTGCGACTTCGGGCGATGCGGTTCCTCTAGTAGCCGGTTCATGTCGTCCGGATCACTGGTCAGCACAATGACCGGGCGCTCCATCACCCGCGCCGTAGCCGCCACGACCGCGTCGATAGCGCATCGGTGACCCGACAGGCCGGCCGCGCCGAGCAATTCGCCGCCCCGGCGAGCGATCTCCGCGGTCACCGGCATAACGGTGACCCTCGATAGCACGTGGTGGACCGGAACGTCGCGGGGCCCACCACGCAAGGTCTCGGTGAGCGTAATCGCGCTTACGACAACTCTGGCACGCCGCAACCGGGCGCTGTCCAAGTAGGCGCGGGCGAGCGAATTGCCAGCGGCGAGCTTCGCGAGCCCTTCGCTGTCGAGGACAAGCGCCCCGCCCGCAGCTACCCGGCGTCCGGCCATGCGGCCTGCGCCTCAGCCAGATACTGCTCCGGAACTGGGCCATGCTCAGCGGTAAGCGACTCCGACAATTCGGCGAGCAGGTCCATCTCCAGCTGGCGCGCAACGGCCTCGGTCACGTACTGGCTGAACTTTCCGCGGCCGGCGCGCTGCTGGACGGCCTTGGTGAGATCTTCCGGGATCGACACGCTGACCTTACGGGCCGGGCTGGAATGCCTTAGATCGGACGAAACGCGCGCCGCAAAGGCTGCCTCCAGCACCGACCGGCTGCTGTCATCAAGGTCAATGGAGGAGACCAGCTGGGCGAGCTCGGCCGGCTCGCACGACATAAGCGCGCGGATGTGCCCGGAGAGCTCGCGCATGCGATCATCCGGCTGCACGGGCGGGAGCGGTTCGGCGGTCATGACAAAATGCTACCACTGGTAGTAAACGCTGGGATGTGCCGGCGGCCGGCGATGTCGAGCGGAGGCGGACGCAGCAACCCGCCGGATTAGCTACCGGCGCTACCGGTGCTGCCGGTGCTGCCGGCACGCTCGTAGCTGAGCAGGACGAGGGTGTCACCAACGGCCTGGATCCGGGCGAGCCGCATGGCTTTCGCGTCGCTAGTCCCGGCGAACAGGCGCTCGCCGGCCCCGAGCACGACCGGGAAGATCATCAGCCGCAGTTCGTCGACAAGGTCGTGCTCCATCAGTGTGTGCGCGAGCCGGGCGCTGCCGTAGACGACGATGTCCCCGTCATGGTCGTCTTTCAGCTTCGAGACCGCGCTCGCTACGTCGCCCGTGGGGACCGCCGAGTTGCTCCACCTGGCCGCCTCGGGAGTGGAGGACACGACGTACTTGGGCATGCTGTTCAGCCGGTCCGCCCACTGGCCGCTCCGCGATAGCCACCGCGAGGCGAACCACGCGTCGCTCCGCCGGCCCAGCAGCAGGGCCTCGGCGCGCAGCGCCTCCTCGAGCAGGATCCTGGCCCACTCGTCGCGGTCGGAGATCCCCAGCTGAACGCCCCAGCCGCCGCGCTTGAAGCCTTCCTCGCCCGTTGGATCCTGGACAACTCCGTCGAGTCAGACGTTCTCGCTGATGATGATCTTTCCCATTTAGTGTCCCTCTGGTTGAGATGTGCAGCTGTCAACCAGGCAGACACCGCGACGCCGGGAAACTGGGCGGGAGGTGAACAGGCCACTCTCATCGCCTGCGATGCCCGTCCTGCCGGGAACTGATCTCTCTCATGAGCAAGCCGTCATGCCGGACAAATGCTCTCGGGTCCGCTTGTGCGGCGGCGCGTACCACGACACGGGTATCCGACAGCGCCTCGGCGGCCATTTGCTCGGCGTGCCGTGAGAACAAGCCAACCCCAACCCTCACAGAGCGGCATTATCGCAGCTAACGCCTGGACGTGAGCGGTCTGCCGGTGTCTGCGGGCGTGAATCGGCGTCACTGTCATCAACATCAAGTACGGATGTCATCCGAAGCAGGTTCAAATCCAGCGAGGTGCCTACAAGAGTCCGCGCTGGCGTGCATAACGGGGAAACTCGGCGCCTGTACCGGGCAGCCTTAGTCCCGTGGCTCGGAGCGCGTCGAGCAGGCTCCAGCGGCAGGCTCTGACAGCTTGCGGCTCGCAGCAAGAAGTCCAGCGGCACCTAGCGCCGACGACAGTCTGATCAGTTCCATGGCGTCAATTCGGCGGGCGCCAGACTCGGTCTTCACGAGCATTGTCCGGTCGAGACCTGCTCTGGCACTAAGTTCTTCCTGGGTAAGGCTCGCAGCCAGGCGAGCCACACGCATGCGCTCGCCCACGTCTTCCTAGTCAGTGCCACTCCTCATAGTTCGATAACCGCACACCGGGTCAGGCTTCGGCCGCAGGATGCAGCTAGAGGAGGGCCCCGGCACCAGACCGAGGCCCTCCTGAGCTGCGAAAATAAGTGACAGAGCGTCGTCTAATTAGCTGCAGCCGCTGGTGGAGCCGCAGCCCTCACAGACGTAGCAGCTGCCGGCCGGGCGCATCTTGGTCCCGCAGGTGAGGCAGAGCGGGGCGTCGGCGGTCCGGCCCTGCTGGGCCTCGATC
>JBAPYC010000935.1:0-4515 GCA_049284535.1 Streptosporangiaceae bacterium | reverse complement strand
GGCCAGCTGGCCAACCTCACCGGCTACAAAGCGGAAGGGGCGAACCGCGTCGTCCGCGCCATCAATACTCTGGTCCACCCGGGCGAGCTCCACCTGCAGTCCCTGGCGATCGGGGTCGTGACCATCGCGCTGATACTGGTGCTTGAGCGCACCAGGCTCGGTCCGCTGGGGCTGGTGCTGGCGGTCATCGTCACCTCGGCCGCCGTGGCCGTCCTGGGCTGGCATGGCGTGGCGACCGTCAGCGATCTCAGTGAGGTCCCCCGCGCGCTGCCGCTGCCCGAGGCTCCGCTGCTCCGGCTGGTCCCATCACTTGTGATTCCGGCGGTGTCCCTGGCGTTTGTAGGACTCATCCAGGGAGCAGCCATTTCGGCTAGCTTCCCCAACCCCGACGGCCGCTACCCTGACGCGTCCCGTGACTTCATCGGGCAGGGCGCCGCGAACGTGATCGCCGGGATATTCCGCGGGATGCCAGTGGGCGGGTCCATGTCGGGCACGTCGCTGAACAAGTCCGCAGGCGCCCGTTCGCGCATCGCCCTTATGATCGCCGGCGTGGGGATGGCGATAGTGACCCTCGCCTTCGCCGGCCTAGTCGGCCACATCGCGATGCCGGCCCTAGCCGGCTTGCTCATAGTGGTCGGCTTCCGGACCATCAAGCCGCATGATCTCCGGTCGGTTTGGAAGACCGGCACCGTGCAGAAGACCGTGCTGGCGACCACCTTCGTACTCACCATGGTCATCCCCTTGCAATACGCGGTGCTCGCCGGGGTGGGGCTGTCAGCGATCTTGCACATTGTGCGGCAGTCAAACCAGATCACTATCAAGCGCTGGCGGCTCGACCCGGACGGGAACCTCATCGAGACCGACCCGCCGACCCAGCTTCCCGCCTGCGAGGTAGTCATGCTTCAGCCGTACGGGAGCCTGTTCTTCGCCGCCGCCCCGGCACTCGAGTCGCAGCTTCCGGCCCCGGCTGACGCCGCCCGCAATTCCGTAGTGATTCTCCGACTGCGGGGACGCACGGACCTCGGCACCACCTTCATGGACGTCCTGCGCCGCTACGCCCAAACCCTCGCAGCTACCGGCAGCAAGCTCGTCATCGTCTCGGCCAGTGACCGGATCCAAGAACAGCTCCGCGTGACCGGCGTCACCGACCTGATCACCCCGAAGAACATCTACACCGGCGATGAGCGGGTCGGCGCTACCCTCAAGCGCGCGTATGCGGACGCAACAGCATGGATAGAACAGAACCAGCCCGCTGCCGGCACCGATGCGCGGTGACCGCTGGGGAGGGGATGAGGCTCTTGCGGGCAGCAGCGCGATGTGATGCGAGCCGTCAATGCCCTGACAAGCCGCTGCAGTGCAAGGCGCTAAAGAGCATCGCCTTGTGACCGGAGGGAGTGCTGAGCCCGCAGAAAGCCCGCAGCAGATAATCGCGCAGCACCTCCAGACCGGGAACGGGGGCCCTTGAGATGCTGCTGTCCATCTCGGCTCGCTGCTCTCGACCGGCGTCGCGGCCGGGCCGTCTCATCTCGCTGATCGGCCCGAGACGCCCGGTCCTTCGCTCCGGCACTAGCTGCGCCCCCGGCCACCAGGCGAGCGCCTCGATGGCCACCGTCAGTAGCGCGAGTGCGAGCGTATCGAAGACCGTCCAGACCTTTGTGATCTTGTCGCCGCTGAGCGCCAGGAACGCGGTGCCCTCGACGTTGATCGCCCCGCCGCTGGCCGGCAGCTCAGGGATGTCCCCGGTGTTGATTGCGGTGATCCGGAACTCGATCGCGATCCAAGTTTCACCGCGGATCTCCTGGAAGAGCTCCATCCGCACGTCCGGCGCGAGCGCGTGCCACTACTCGATGCTCTCCCTGACCATGGCTGGGCTGGCCGTTGTGTTCAGAGCTGAACGTGAGACCGTTCGTGTAGATCTCGATGTCGGGCGCGATGTGCTTGTCGGCGTCGCGGAGGTCGCCTTCGTCCCAAGCGCCAATCACGAACCTCACGGCTGGATGCTTCGGCTGGAGCTCAGCGTCACCGCCATCCTGCCCTTGCTCGTGCTTGAAGAAGCGCCCGATCGTGAAAGCCGTGATCGTCGGGATGACAGGCACTTTAGGGCTGGATGCCAGCAGGTGGTGCATGGGTCCTTGTTTGCCGAGCCGAGCACAGGCAGGCCAGCCCGTGGCTGGCTTCATCTGCAGCGTCATGAAGCCTTCGTTCGTCGGGAAGTACAGGCGACCGCCGTAGCCGCCGAAGTCCGATTCGGCGGGTTGCGTCCGGTCGCGGCATCGCGCCACGTGACCGTAGAGCTCGTCGTCTTGGGACCGTCTCCCGGGTCTTGCTGCCAGGTCGGCTTCCACCCGCCGAGACCAACCTTCTTCTGCTTATAGCAGCGATAAGGACATCTGGTCCGTCCTCAGTGTGGCCCAGATACAGGCGGCCGGGCATTACCCCAAGCGGATGAGGCACGAGCTTTGGCCTGCAAGGTAACACTGAGTTCACGCGGTACCTGAGCTAGGGGACGAAATGACGCTTGAGGCTGGATCGGCGCGGCATGCTGCTAGCGGCAGTAATCCCGGGCGGCCCTCATGGGGCCAGAAGGTGGGCCCTGCGCCGATGGCCCCCAGCGGACAGATGGTGGACTAATGGCGTCTGCCGGGCAGGACGAGAAGCCGCCGGGAGTCGCCGCGGACGGAATTCACGGTCAGCGTGTCCGGCACGGCATCGAGGTCGCCAAAGCAAAGTATGCCGGCTCATCGGCTGAGCATCTGTGGCGCCGGCTGGACTCGATGGATTTCATCAACCGGGGCATACTCTTCGCAGCCACGCTGTTCTTGTGCTTCTTCCCGTTCCTGATCGTGGCCAATGCCCTGGCCGGCCGGTCAGTGGCCAGCGGGCTGGGTCGGCACCTGGGTCTGAACCAGCAGGCCGCCGCTGATGTCGGCAGCCTGTTCACTTCCTCGGCTGCCACCTCCAGCGCCGTCACCGGGACCGCCTGGGTGTTTTTCATACTGGGCGGTATTGCGGCGGCCGCGGCGATTCAGGATCTGTACGAGCGGGCCTTCGAGCTGGCCCGTCGGGGGGCCAGGGACATGCTCCGCGGGCTGATCTGGCTCGCGGTGCTGGTGGGCTGCTCAGTCCTGGCTGGCTGGGCCGGCCCTGGAGTGCGCAGCGCGGGCGGTCCGGTCTTGCTCGCGGTCGTCGGCCTGGTGGTGCTCACCGGCTTTTGGTGGTTCACGATCTGGTTCTTGCTAGCGGGACGGATCTCCTGGCGGGAGGTGTTCCCGGCCGCCGTCGCCACGGCCGTGTTCTGGGTGGGCATGGAGGCTGTGTTTGCGGTCGTCTTCTCCGGCATCGTGACCTCGGACGACAAAAAGTACGGGCCGATAGGCGTGGTCTTTGCGCTGATGTCCTGGCTGATCGCCATCGGGGTCGTGATCATTCTGGGCGCGGTGGCAGGCATCGTGTGGCAGGAGCGGAACCTGTCGTTCCGATCTGCGCTCAAGAAACTGCGACGGCATCGCAGTGCGGTGCAAACCAGGAGATCCTGACCGAGCGGCAGGCGACCCGGGCCGCGGCACTGATACCCGGGCCCAGCACCGCCAGATTTACCCCTCCTGGGTAATGCCTGGGCGTCACCCACAGCCGAGAGTGTATGTGGGCGCCACGGCACCGGAGGACGAGTGACGTCACGATACGTCCCGCGTATCTCAAGTCAAGACGATACGTCCCACGTATCCCAGGTCATAAGGGTCCGTGATATCGCGGCCTTACGCCGCCGCGGCGCTCGAAGGGAGTGGCCATGACGGTGACGGATGGTAGAAGGTCTGGTGCGCGGGCGTCGGGCCGGGGTGTGGCGCGGGCTGCGCCGGCTGAGCAGCTGAGCCGGGCAGACCGGGTTGCCCGCGGCAAGGACGCCCGCGCGGTGGCCCCGCTGGACTCGCACGCCGAGTTCCGGCCGGGCCGGTCACGCGACCCGGTCGGGCTGCTGCTGGGCCAGGCGCAGTCGCGGGTGCCGGAGCTGGTGCCGGTGCGGCATGGGCGGATGCTGGTGTCGGCGTTTACGTTCTACCGGGGCGCTGCGCTGCCGATGGCCGCGGACCTGGCTGGCACGCCCTCCCCGGGACTGCGGGTGCAGCTGTGCGGGGACGCGCACCTGTCCAACTTCGGCGCGTTCGCCTCGCCGGAACGGCGCCTGGTCTTCGACATCAACGACTTCGACGAGACCTTGCCCGGCCCGTTCGAGTGGGATGTCAAGCGGCTGGCCGCGAGCTTTGCCGTGGCCGGACGGCACAACGGGTTCTCTGCCAAGGCCCGCCGCAAGATCGTCCTGGCCGCGGCCGAAGGCTACCGCACCGCAATGCGCGCCTTCGCGAAGCAGCCGTTGCTGGCGGTCTGGTATACGCACCTGGATATCGAGCCGGCCCTGAGCGAGTTCCGGTCGCATCTCAAGGCGAAAAGGTTTAAGGCCGCAGGAACCTTGCTGGCCAAGGCACACACCAGCGACAGCACGAAGGCGCTGGACAAGCT
>JBAPYC010000934.1:0-6433 GCA_049284535.1 Streptosporangiaceae bacterium | reverse complement strand
TCTCGGCTCCGTTCAACGTTGCCTGCGGGCACTGCCGCAACTGCGAGGAAGGGCTGACCAACTACTGCCTGCGCGCCAACGAGCCGGGGATAGCCGGCGCCGCCTACGGGTTCGCCGACATGGGCCCATGGCAGGGCGGCCAGGCCGAGTTGCTGCGCGTGCCGTGGGCCGACTTCAACTGCCTGCGGCTGCCCGAGGACGCCCGCGAGAAGCAGGACGACTACGTGATGCTCTCGGATATCTTCCCCACCGGCTGGCACGCGGTGCGGATGTCCGGCTTGCGCCCAGGCGAGACCATCGCAATCTACGGCAGCGGGCCGGTCGGGTGCATGGCCGCGCTCTCGGCGACCACCATGGGCGCCTCCAAGGTCATGGTCGTGGACCGTCATCCGGACCGGCTCCACCTCGCCGAGCAGGTCGGCGCGATCCCGATCGATGACTCGAAGGGCTCGCCAGTCGACCAGATCATGGAGCACACCAACGGCCTGGGCGCCGACCGTGGCGCCGAGTGCGTGGGCTACCAGGCGCACGATCCGCGAGGCCACGAAGACAATTCCGCCACGCTGAATGACCTGGTCTTGTCGGTGCGGTTTACCGGAGGAATCGGCACCATCGGCGTGTATGTCCCGCAAGACCCCGGCGGGCCGAACGAGCTGGCCAAGCACGGCAAGGCCCCGTTCGACTTCGGCGACTTCTGGTTCAAGGGCCAGCACATGGGCACCGGGCAGTGCCCGGTGAAGCGCTACAACCGGTACCTGCGCAGCCTCATCGCCGAGGGAAAGGTCAAGCCATCCTGGATCGTTTCCCACGACCTGCCTCTGGACCAGGCACCCGAAGCTTACAAGCACTTCGATGCCCGGGAAGAAGGCTGGACGAAGGTTGTCCTGCACCCAGGGCAGGTGGCCTGACCCGGATCCTTGGGTCCGGTAGGCAAAGGGGACCATCTCGCATGGCCCTCTGAGCCTGCTGCGGACGAAACACCACGGTCCCGTTCGGCTGATCCTTGACTTTCATCCCGGACGGGCAGTCGGAGCCTCCGGCCGTCATCCGCCCGGCGGCCGGCGGCCGGGCCGCAGGCTGGCCAGTGCGCGCCTCCACCGCCGGGAGCGAGTACAGGCCGAGGAACTGCGCATCGCGAACCTCGCGCCGCCCGACTATCCCAGGGCCGACCCAGATCAGCGGAACCGGCTCCCAGGCCGAGTGACGACCACCCCGGGGCCGGTCAGCAGAGGAGACCAGCTGTCTCGGTGGCCGCGCCAGGAGGAGCCCTGGTGGCGGCGCTCGTCCCGCACGATCGGGCCGGGGACGCCCGGAGATGCCGAGCGAGTGGTCGCTGAGCACGTCACTACGGTGCTCACTATGGAGATTGCCCGCCTGCAGGGCGACGCCCAAAGCGATGCGCGGCTGCGCACCAATCTCGTGCTCGACCTCGTCGCGGGGACGGACGCGGACGCCGCGGCTGCATGACGTGACCCTGCTAGATACGAAGGCGCCCTGGGACCGGTTCTGGGCCCGGGTCGTCACGGAACTGAACGGCGGGTGCTGCCGATGACCCGGATATGGCGGCTGCTGCCGACCACGCTCTCGGGCTGATCGAGCTGGGCCCCAGAGCAGCAAGTTGATATGCGCTAGCTGGAGGAATCGTCGTACATGAGGGCTGCGGCGTCCCGGATGACGCTGTCGACTGGGTAACCGGCGCAGTCGGCGTACAGCTCCATGAACATGTTACCGAGCGCGGTAAGGCCGATCACGGCCTGTTCAGCCGCCATCGGGTCACGTTCGGCCGCCTCGGCCAGCGCCTGCGCGACAGCACCTCTGCGCCCGTCGCCCGTCCGCCGCCAGACGGCAATGAGACGGAGAGCGAGCTGCCAGCCTCTGTCCTCAGTCTTCCCCATCACCTAGGCACCGTCCCCGACCTCCTGTGGCGAGCGGCCAGTCACGCTCATGTTCCTATTGCGGCCGACCGCTATTGGCCTGGCAAGCGGAGGCCGAATATGACTTCGCTCGGCGGGTAGTGGCTTCGTACGCTGGCGAGGGCCGGATCCCCTGTCGTGCCGCTGGTGTCAGTGATTGGGAAGGTGCTGCATGGAACGCAGACCAACAGGCGCCGGCGGGATACCGGTCCAGCGGGTAGAGATGTCCACCCGGGACATGGACGTAATCGCCGACCTGATCAACCGGCTCTACGTCGAGCACCAGGCGAGATTCCGCTGTCTTGACCCGGACCAGGTTGACGCAGGCGCGCGGGCGGCGACCGCGGGACTGCTGGAGGCTGCTGTCCTCCGCTACCGAGGCTTTGATTACCATGCCACGGTCAGCCCGCCCGATGATTTCTTCGCGCTGGTCACCTTGACCGGAACCGGCACGTTGACCGTGGCCCGGGAACAGGTGCGTTTTACCCGCGGCGATGTGCTCCTGGACTCTGCCGACCAGCCCTACTCGGCAGACATGCACGACTGCTCGTTCGCGCTGCTGCGGGTCCCGCGGCCGGTCACGGAAGACCTGGCCGAGGAGCATACCGGCCTGCCCGCTGCGGACCTGCGGTTCGAGTCGATCGCGCCGGTCTCCGCCTCGGCCCGCGCATTGTGGTCGCACACTGCGGCGTTCATCTGCCGCCAGCTGCTTAGCTCCGGGATCACCGAGACCAGCCCGATCATGGCGTCCGAGATGACCCAGCTGGCTGCCGCCGCGCTGCTGGAAACCTTCCCTAATACCACCATGACCGCCGCCTACATCCCGGGTCCGGGGCGCGTGCCGCCGGCGACGGTGCGCCGCGCCGCGGCATTCATCGATGACCATGCCGGGCAGCCCATCAGCATGCCCGAGGTCGCCGCGGCCGCAGGCGTGACGGCCCGGGCGCTGCAGTACGCCTTCCGCTGCCACTACGACATCACCCCCACGGGCTACTTGCGCCGGGCCCGGCTGGAGCGGGCGCACCGGCAGCTGCAAGCCGCCGATCTTGCTACGGGCGCGACTGTCGGGGAGATCGCCCGCCTCTGGGGCTGGGCCAGCCCGGCCAACTTCGCGACCGCCTACCGGAAGCACTTCGGGGTGTCGCCCAGCCACACGCTGCGCACCTAAGCCTCCTCGGGGTCTGGACACGCCGTTTCACGGTGCGTGCAGGGCTTTCATCAGCTCCCGTTCGGCGTCGCGGGGGCAGCGAGGCCTTGAGAGCACGGTGCCGCCGTAGGGCCGCAGTGTGGGGCCTCCTAGCTGGCCATCAAGGAGTAACCACGAGGTGACTCTCCAAGCTGGCGACGCCCGGAGCCCATCCGTTTCGGGGTTGCCCTCAAGGCTCGCGCCCAGGTGGGGCTGGTCACATCGCACATCCGGGTAGTGCCCTGGCAGCTAGATGCAACTGCGAGGCCCAATGTTCTCCTGGGAATCGCAGGTCTAGGATCACATTGACGAGAGAACCCATGGCGGTGGCATCGGCGCCCCCAGCAACCACGGACCGCGCGGTCCCGGGTGGCGCCGGTGGTACTGACCCCTGTTCCTTTTCCGGCCCGTGGCATGCTCGGGATGCGGGGTTACATGATGGCTGCGCCCGGTCACAGTGACGGCGACAGCCCGGCCCGCGAGCAGCTTTCCGCGCTGCGGAGCCTGCTTGTGCTGTCCATGCTGCTGACCCAGCAACACAGCCAGGCCACCATTTTGGACGTGGTCGCGAACGCGGTCCAATCGCTGGGGCGGTGTCAACTGGAGGGTATCTACTTCGACGGCCGGTGGCAGGACGTCCAGGTCCCTGGCCGCGGGGCTGCGGCCGAGGGACGGCCGAGCACCGCGGCGATCACTGCCATGCTCCTCCCGGGCGGCGGCCAGGTCGAGCTGGCAGGTGTGCCGTGGGCGTGGGCCTATCCGCTGTCCAGCCCGCACGGGCCTGGCGGCTACCTGATCGTGGGGGCGGCCGGGCCGCTGGCCGAAAGCGAGCGTTTCCTGCTGCAAGTGCTGGCGCAGCAGGCCGCGGTCGCGCTGGCCAACGCGCACCTGCACCAGCGGGAACGTGAACAGGCGGGGGAACTCCAGGTCGCCAACCTGGCTCTGCGGCGGCGCATGGAGATCCACGACCGGCTGACGAAGGTCGCGCTGGCCAACGAGGGCCAGGACGGCATCGCCCGCGCGGTGTACGAGCTGACCGACCGTTCCGTGGCCATCGAGGACCGGTTCGGCAACCTGCGCGCGTGGGCAGGCCCGGACCGGCCGGGAACCTATCCGCGGGCCGACCCGCGCCAACGGAAACTGATCCTGACCCGGGCGATGGCGGCCGCCGGCCCGATCCGGGACGAGGAACGGCTGGTCTCGGTGGCCATGCTCGGCGGAGCTCCGATGGGAGTACTGATGGTACGCGATCCAGACGGGACCGCCGGGGTTTCGGAGCGGATGGCGATCGAGCACGCCACCACCATCCTCACCATCGAGCTGGCCCGGCTGCAGAACCTGATCGAGACCGAGACGCGGCTGCGCACCAACCTGGTGCTCGGGCTAGTGGAGGGCGCGGACCAGACCACGATCATGAACCGGGCCCAGGCCCTCGGCTACGACCTGGGCCAGCCGCACCGCGTTGTGCTGGTCGACGGCAATCCCGCCGACGGGATCGACATGTTCTTCCACGCGGTGAGCCGGGCGGCCAGGGCGGTCGCGGCGGGGTCGCTGCTGGCGCCGCGGCTGCACGACGTGATCCTGCTGGCCACGCCGCGCGCTCCCTGGGATCAGTTCAGGCAGCATGTGGTCGCGGACCTGCACGGCGGCCGATGCCGGGTCGGGGTGGGCGGGCAGTGCCAGGCGGTGGAGGAGTTCCCGCGCTCATACCGGGAAGCGGAGCTGGCACTGCGCATGCAGAAGGCGTCCGGCGGCTCCGAGCAGGTCACGCGCTACGACGACCTGGGCGTCTACAAGGTCCTGGCCGCGGCGAACGATACCGCCCCGGTGGAGCGCTTTGTCGACGAGTGGCTAGCCCGGCTGATCGACTACGACTCCGCGCACGGCACCCAGCTGGTCCTGACCCTGAGCGAGTACCTGGAGTGCGGCGGCAACTACGACGCCTCGGCCAAAGCGCTCTCGGTGCACCGCAGCACCCTCAAGTACCGTCTGAACCGGATCCGGCAGGTGTCCGGCTATGACCTCAGCTTGCCGGACAACCAGTTCAACCTGCAGCTGGCCACCCGGGCGTGGCGGACCCTGCAGGCGCTGCGCCTGTCCTGACCTCGGTCCTTATCCGGGTGGATGTGGCCGCCGGGCGCGGTCACGGAGGGTGGGGCCGGATGCGGGCCGTGCCGGATGGTCAGCCCGGCGCTGGAGCAGGTGGCCACCGAACTTGCCGGGCGGATCAACCTGGTGAAGGTCAACGGGGACAACTCCCCCCAGCTGCAGCAGCGCTTCAACGTGATGGCCATCCCGGCGCTGATAGTGCTGCGGCACGGGCAGGTGGCGGCGCAGCGGGCCGGCGCGGTGCCGGCCGCGAGCCTGCGGGCCCGGGTCGAGGAGGTCCTCGGGAACTAGCCGGGCTAGGGATGCGCCCGTCCGGCGCCGCCGGCAAGCTGTGATCACGTAGCCGGCTACCGGAGAAGAGCCATGGAGCCTATCGAGACGATCGCCTGGCACGGGATCATCGACCAGGGAGAGCTCGACGACTGGCGCGGCCAGCTGGCTTGCCTGGGTTGCCCAGGCCCCTGGCCGAAGGCGTCGCCGACCGCGTGGACCGGCACGAAATCGCCGCGCTGGCACACCGCGGCTGCCGACTGCGGCTCGCGCTGAACATCGTCCTGTGAACACGGAGGAATCATGCGGTTTCCGGTGAAGGCACGGCACCTGCCGCCCCGCGTTGCGACGGGTGCATTCATCCTCAACTCAGGCATCGGCAAGCTGCGCGCGGACGAGGAGACCGCCGCCCAGCTGCAGAGCTTCGCGGCCGGCGCTTACCCGGTCCTGGCCAGGCTCAAGCCGGCCGACTTCGTTCGGCTGCTCGCCGCGGGCGAGATCACCCTCGGTGCGGCGCTGCTGCTGCCAGTCGTCCCGGCCGCGGTGGCCGGCGCCGGCCTAGCGGCGTTCTCCGGCGGCCTGCTCGGCCTGTACGCCAGGACGCCCGGCATGCGCAAGGAGGGCAGTCCCTTCCCGACCCAGCAGGGAATCCCGCTAGCCAAGGACGCATGGATGATGGGCATCGGGCTCGGCCTGGTCATGGACGACCTCACCGACCGCCGTGGCCCAACGGACTAGGCCCTGCCCGCCGTCCCGGGCGCCGCGCCGTCCGCAAAACCCCAGAGAGGACAATGGTGAGCTCGTTGACTGCGGGTATGCCCAGGCCTATGCTGAGAGGTCTTCCGCGAATGGTAGTGATGTCGTGCCGAACCGCGTTGGCCTGGGGATCGGCGGACTCGAAGCCGAGCCGGGTGATCACATCTGCGGCGTGTTCTCCGGCGAGCGGGAAAGGGAT
>JBAPYC010000933.1:0-3876 GCA_049284535.1 Streptosporangiaceae bacterium | reverse complement strand
CCTCAGGCTGGCCGCGGCGGCGGCCACGGCCGTGGCCAGCCCGCCGAAATGCGGCACCATCTTCCGGCTCAGGGGTCCCGGTTCGACTGCCGCGGCGGCCAGGGCGGCGGCCCACGGCAGCGAGAAGAGATAGACCCGCAAGATCCCCTCGTTGCCGTACGCCTGCCCGAACAGGACGAGGATGGGCGAGAAGGTCAGCACGACCAGGGCGAGCACGATCCGTCCCGAATGCCGGAGCCGCCAGGCACCGACCAGAGCGAGCAGCCACATGAGCACGGACAGCCCTTCCGCGCTGCGCTGGATCAGCAGCTGGCTGGCCGGGATGCTTCCCCCGTACGTGGAAGCGGAGGCGGACGGGGGCGTCGCGTTCCCGAAGAAGCTGCCAAAGGAACTCAGCAGGCCGTAGTGGCTGGTCACGAACGAAAGCCGGGGCAGCAGATACGCGACCGCGATGACAAACATGGCCAGTGGCAGCCAGCGTGGCCGCAGCGGCCGGGCGACCGCGAGCACGACCAGCTGGACGGCGACGATATAGGGCGACAGCTCGTGGACGGTTGTCAGCACGAAGAACAGGAGCAAGATGGTAATGAGGAACCCGGCGCGACGCCCGGGGCGAACCAGCAGATCCGCGAGCGGTGTGCCACCTTTGAGAGGTTCCTGGCTGGCGGGCTGGTCAGGATGGCCGGCGTAGCCGTCAGCTTGAGCGAGGGGTGCTAGCAGCAGGCGGGCCTTGAAACTCAGGGCGGCATCCGGCCGGGAGATCCCGTCTGTGCCCGGAGGGACACCACTGGTCTCGGCCTGCCCCCCCTTGAGCACTGCCCAGACACGGTGAAGGGCCGGGCGATGTGCCGCCGAACACAGCCGATTCCAGACCGCCTGCGGCGGGCGCGCCAGGCGCTGCAGGGCATGTGCCAGGCGCCCCTTGGGTTTCACGGAGTCCGCTGCCTGCTGGCCCGGCTGAGCTGGCTCAGTTGCCCGCTTTCTCTTCAGCCACCGGCGCCGCGGCCGGGATGACCCTCGGTTGCCCGTGAAGAGGTAGCGCATCGTCAGCGCCATGATGCCCAGCGAGAAGAGGGTGCCGAGCCCCTGCGGCGACAGATAGTCCTGGCCGATCCAGTTGGCCGCCGGGTACAGCAGAAGCGCCATCCAGCGCTGCCGGAAGGTCAGCGACAGCCCGTCGTAGATCAGGTACAGCAGCGGCAGGGCGGCGAGCTCGAAGACGAGCTGAGCCCACTTGGCATAGGCCAGCGGGCTGGAGACGCCCGCGACCTTGTCGAACCAGGCGGCGAGCGCGAAGAAACCGGGCCAGTTCTGGTAAATATCGATGCTGCTGTTCAGCGCGCCATGCACGGTGACGTACTGGACCACCCCGATGGTCTTGTAGAGCCAGGAGTAGCGTCCCTCCGGGTACACCAGGGCGGCGGTCCCATAGAGCATGACCGCCAGGGCGACCACGTGCAGGGCCATCCGCCACTGGGAAGCACTCGCGATGGCGAGCTCGATCATGGCCGACAGGACGAGGAGAACCACCCCGGCGTAGAAGACGGCCGGCAGCTGCGTCAGGAGCCCGTATGGCCCAAGTGACGTCGTGTGCGTCTGGCTTATCCCGATCGCCCACAGTGCGATGGCGGCCGGCAGGGCCACATCCGAGACATGGATCAAGGTCCGGCGCGGAACCGCAGCGGGCAACGCAGCAGGCAACACAGTCGTGCGCGCATTGGCCGGTGCCGCGTCTGCCATCAGACTCCTCGCTCTGGACGACGCCGCCTGCCAGCCTAACCAGGCTTCCCGGGTGAGAATGTCCCTCGCCGCCCGACACGGCCTTACGGAACCGGAAAGCCTGCTCCAGGAAAACGGAGGCCAGCACAGCCGGTCACTCGCCACGACCAGGGGGGCAGCAAGCCTGGCCACGGGATGGCTCCTGCCACATGCCGGGGCAAACATCCGCTACCCTTATGCACCTTAGTGCCGGTGATGCCCGAATCATGGCACGGCCAGATGAAGCGGTCTCGACGTGCGCTGGTCAGCGCAGGACTAGGCGTCCCCATGCCACAGGTGGCTCCGCCAGCGCCCGATCGAGGGCGCCACCGGCGGCAGTGGCTCAGCCGGCAGTGGCTCAGGCGACAGTGGCTCAGCCGGCAGTGGCTCAGGCGACAGTGGCTCAGGCGACAGTGGCAGAGGAGCCGGCGGCCACGATGGCGGGGCGGCGCCAGGACCGCTGCCGTTCTCATTACGGCGGTGATTGTCGCCGCGGCGATCTTCGGGGCATGGTGGCTGTCGGCGGGCAGACCCGGCCAGCAGGCGCCGGCCCATGGAGTGTCACCGGCCTCCTCGGCACCGGCCTCCTCGGCACCGGCCTCCTCGGCACCGGCTTCTTCGGCACCGGCTTCTTCGGCACTGGCTTCTTCGGCACTGGCTCCGAAGCCGAAGCCGGCGCCCACGCACTCAGGGCAGCCGCGCGCAGTGACGCCGGTGGCGCCGTTGCCGGGTGCGTGGGCGCTGAAGTTTGATGATGAGTTCAGTGGGCCGGGGCTGGATACCTCGATGTGGTCGACAGGCTGGTATGGGTCGGGTGTGACGCCTCCGGTCAGCGATCAGGAGCAGGACTGTTACGATCCTTCCCAGGTCAGCGTGGGTGGCGGGGCGCTGAGCCTGACGTTGTCCCGCAAGAGCGAGAGCTGCGGGATCGATGATCCGCTGTATGCCGCGGGGCTGGTGAGCACGCAGGGGAAGTTCAGCTTCACCTATGGGCTTGTCCAGGCGCGGGTGTGGCTGCCCGCGGTGGCGGCCAGGCCGGGTGAGGTCGCCAACTGGCCGGCGGTGTGGGCCGATGGCCAGAACTGGCCCACCGACGGCGAGATGGACATCGCCGAGGGCATCGGCGGCCGGATGTGTGCGCATTTCCATAGCGCGGTGAGCCCGGATGGCATCGGCGCGGGCGGGAGGTCGGGCTGCGCGGCCACCTCGTTTGCGGGTGGCTGGCATACCTTTGCCGCGGACTGGGAGCCGGGGAAGGTCACGTTCTACTACGACGGTTACGACGTCGGCAGCGTGACCTCCGGGGTTACCTCCGCGCCGATGTTCCTGATCCTGGACTATGCGGCCTCGGCCTCCGACCCGGCCCAGGCACCCGCCAGCATGAAGGTCGACTACGTCCGGGTCTGGCAGCACCCATAACCACGCACTTGCACTCCGGCGGGCACGCAGTACGCCCGTTCGGCCTGGTTCTCATGAAAGACACGGATGCACGGTGGGTGTGACGCGGCGGCGACCGGACGGCAACTAGATACGTGACCGAGAGAACAGCAGAAATGGCCCCGGCGGCGGACGCCGGCGCTACTGCCGATTTTGAGCGTCTCTACCGGGCGAACGTGGATGCCGTGACGGCGTACTTCGCCCGGCGCAGCGCTGACCCGCACGTCGTCGCCGACCTCACCGCGGATACCTTCGTCGCGGTCATCACCGGATTCGGGTCCTTCGATCCGGGTAAGGGGACCGCACGGTCCTGGGTGTTCGGCATCGCCCGGCATGTGTATGCCGCGCACTGCGAGGCGTACAGCCAGCAGCAGCACAAGGTACGGCGGCTGGCCGGACGCCGCGACCTTGACCCGGACGAGGTCGAGGAGCTGCTCGACCGGATCGACGCCGAACGGGCCGGCCGGGACCTGGTCGCCAGCCTGGCGATGCTGCCGGAGCGGGACCGCGCGGTGATCGAGCTCGTCGACATCGCCGGCCTGCGGCCGAAGGAGGCGGCGGCCGCACTCGGGCTGCCGCCTGGCACGGTGCGGATGCGGCTGATGCGAGCCCACGCGCGTCTGCGCACCCAAACCCGTCCCGCCGCGCCGCCGGTGCCGCGCACAGGGGCCGGCACCACAA
>JBAPYC010000932.1:0-6790 GCA_049284535.1 Streptosporangiaceae bacterium | reverse complement strand
CGGCCGTCGCAGGACCGTGTGCGCGTGGTTGCCGTCGTCCGTGGTGTCGTACTCGATGAGCAGGTCGTCACCCTGAACCCGGTAGTAGTGCCGTGCCCCCGGAGTCAGCGGCCCCTCCCAGGCGAAGTACAGGTCCGAGCCCGCCAGCCGGGCGGCCTGGCTGGCCGCGAGCTCCGGCGGGAACCGGTCGAGGTACAGCGCCACCAGCTGGTCCAGGAGGCTGCGCGCACCTGGTCCCAGGCCGCCGGCGGCCACCCCGGACGGCTCGATGTGCTCACCGGCCCGCGCACTGGTGGCGCTGCG
The DNA here is from genome assembly GCA_049284535.1 of Streptosporangiaceae bacterium. Classification (GTDB taxonomy): domain Bacteria; phylum Actinomycetota; class Actinomycetes; order Streptosporangiales; family Streptosporangiaceae; genus Palsa-504. Next base: position 6,487 of record JBAPYC010000932.1, on the reverse strand, counting down.
GATGTCGCCCGGAGCCTGGCTGGCCACCACGGCTGCCGCCCGGCCCGGTCCTCCTAGCGCGTCCATCAGGGCCCGCACCAGGTCCTCCTCGGGCGCCAGCGGCCGTGAGACCGGCCGCCCGGCGTAGCTGACGCAGGCCGGGTTGGCGCCGAGGAACACCGGGGCGGGGGAGACCTCGTCCCCGGCCACCGTCATCGTCACCGACAGGTGATGGCCCTCGAAACGCCACGACCAGGGCTGGTCACCCTCCGGGTCGCCGTAGACGCTGACCCAGTAGTCACGACTGTGCCGGCCCCGGCGCCACCCCTCCCGGCGGTCCAGCACTTCCTCCAGGCTCACGATGCTCATGGCCTGGGCGTAGGCATGCTCGCTGAGCCCGGTGGCCAGCAGCCGGTGTGCCGCCTTGGCGGCGGTCACGCCAAGTCCGGCGATGCAGGCGCCGGGACGGTGCCGCGGCCGGTATTCCAGCCACCGGCGGGCCGCGTCGTCGGTGAACGGCCGCACCGCGAGCTCCCGCTGGCCGTCGTCCAGGCCGGCCAGCAGGCTCATCGCGGCCGACCGCATCTGGCCGGACAGGGAATCGGGGCTCATGCTCCCGGTATATCAGGGCGCTTCGCGGCTGGCCCGTGCTTATCCACGGGCCAGCCTGCGCAGGACCTCGGAGGTCATCTTGACGTCTGTCCCGGCCTGCCGCGCCAGGCTCCCGGCCGGACGGGATCCAGTACGGTAAGGCATCATGACGATGCCGAGCTGGGACGGGGCCTACACCGCCAGTGCACCCGCTCCCTGGGACATCGGCCGGCCGCAGCCGGTTTTCGTCCGCCTGGCCGAGCAGGGGCTGCTGTCCGGGCAGGTGCTCGACTCCGGCTGCGGAACCGGGGAGCACACCCTGCTGGCCGCCGAGCACGGCGCCGACGCGGTCGGTGTCGATCTCTCACCCCGGGCTGTCGAGCTGGCCCGCGCCAAGGCCGCAGACCGCGGCCTGGCCGTCCGCTTCGAGGTCGCTGACGCGCTCGAGCTCGCCGGCCTTGGCCTGGCTTTTGACGCGATCATCGACAGCGGGGTGTTTCACGTCTTCGACGACTCCGATCGCTCCCGGTACGTCGTCAGCCTGGCCTCGGCGCTGCGCGACGGCGGCCACTGTCACCTGCTCTGCTTCAGCGACCGCCAGCCCGGCACCTGCGGTCCCCGCCGGGTCAGCCAGGACGAATTGCGGGCCGCGTTCGCCCAGGGGTGGGAGTTCGTGCGCCTCGAGGCGGCCACGTTCGAGCTCAACCGGCCCGGTATCGGGATCCCGGTCGCGCAGGCCTGGCTGGCTGACATCAGGCGGGTCCGTCCGGGCGGATGACCGCGGCCTGCACCCGGCGCCCGGCCGCCGGAAGTAGGATGCGCTGATGTTCCGGTTGAGGCGGCAACGCCTCGCTCTGGTGGCCTGCGTCGTCCTGGCGCTGACGGCCTGCGTGGCTTGCGGGAGCGCGGCCGGGCGCCCGTCCGCGCAGGCCCCGACCACGTGGGCGCCGCTGGTCTCAACGCTCCCGGCCGCCACCGCGGCGGTGACACCGCCGCTGTCTTGCCCGGCCCTGATCGAGTCCCGGATGACCGAAGCCCAGCGGGTCGGGCAGCTGTTCCTGGTGGCCTTTGAGGGCGATCCCGCGGCCGAGGCCGCGAGCACGGCCGGAACCTATCACTTCGGGTCCTGGCTGATGGCGGCCAGCGACACCGTGAGCACGGCTGCGATGGCGGCGGAACTTCGCGCCGTCCAGTCGCAGGCCACCTCCCGGGCGACCCGGGACGTGCGGTTCTTCGTCGCGGCCAACCAGGAGGGTGGCGAGGTCCAGGCGCTGCGCGGGCCGGGCTTCCCGGCGATGCCGTCGGCCCTGGCGCAGGGCCAGGTCCCCGCGGGGACGCTGGAGGATCAGGCCGCGGCCTGGGGCCGCGCGCTGCTGTCGGCGGGCGTCAACCTCAACCTGGCTCCCGTCATGGATGTCGTTCCCCGTGCGTCCGCCGCGCAGAACCAGCCGATCGGCGCGCTGCAGCGGGAGTTCGGCTACGACCCGCAGACCAACGGGACGCACGGAGTTGCCTTCATCCGGGGAATGCGGCAGGCCGGAGTGGCCAGCGTGGCCAAGCACTTCCCGGGACTGGGCCAGGTCCGCGGCAACACGGACTTCACCGCCGACGTGGTGGACACCACCACCGCGGCCGGCGACGCCGATCTCGGCTCGTTCCAGTCCGCCGTCGATGCCGGGGTGCCGTTCGTGATGGTGGCGCTGGCCACCTATACCCGGATTGACGCGCAGCACCTGGCTGTGTTCTCCTCCCGCGTGATAAACGGGCTGCTCCGCCACCAGATGCATTTCCGGGGCGTTATCGTCTCCGATGACCTGGGGGCGGCTGCGGCGGTGGCCGGGATCCCGGTCGCCGATCGCGGCGTGGACTTCCTGGCCGCCGGCGGCGATCTGATCACCTCCCAGTCGCTGTCCGCGGCCGAGGGCATGGAGCACGGGATCCTGGCTCGCATGGCCAGCGACCCTTCCTTCCGGTCCGTGGTGAACGCCGCTGCCCGGCGCGTGCTGACCGCGAAGCAGGCAAGCGGGCTGGTCTCCTGCCCCCAGCCTTAGCGGGCCGCGGCAACCCCGGGCCTGGCCTGGGTGCGGCCTGCCTATGAGGCCCTCCTCTCGGGTAGCTGTCACCAGAGGAAAGTAACCAGCGAGTAGCTTTTGATGATTGCTGCGCCAGGAGGCAGCATCCTGTAGTAGGGACGTTCACTGGCGCAGGCAGACCCGACCTGTTATCGCTGGTTCTGAGCTGCGTTTATCTCGGCTGGTTTGCTTGCCGCCCGTAGTTCCTGCAGGTCGGGTATGTGGTTGTACAGGGTGCCGGCTGAGACGCCTAGCAGCCGGGCGATTGAGGCGGCGGAGCGGCCGGGGTCGGGAGCAGGTCGCGGGCGGCTTTGAGCAGTTCGGCGTCTGCGACGCCGGGGCGTCCTCCGGTGCGGCCGCGGGCCCGGGCAGCCGCCAGGCCCTCGTGCGTGCCGATCACGATGAGCTCGCGGATGAATTCCGCGAGCGCAGCGAATACGTGGAAGACCAGGCGGTCGCCGGGTGTGGTTGTGTCGAGCCGTTCGTGCAGGATGTGAAGCCGATTTCGCGGCGCAGTTCGCCGACCATGGTGACGAAGGCTTTGAGCGAGCGTCCATACCGGGCCAGGTCGGGGACGACAAGTGTGTCGCCGGCGGTCAGGAAGGCGTGGCAGGCTTCCAGTTCGGGCCGCTGGGCGGTCTTGCCTGATTTCTTGTCGGCGAAGATCCGCCGGCAGCCGGCGGCGGTGAGCATGTCGGTCTGGCGGTCCAGGTTCTGCCCGCGGGTCGAGACGCGGGCGTGGCCGATCCGGATCTCGGTGCGCGCTGCGGGGAACGCGGCCAGGAGGTCGGCGCTGTCCGTTTCGGGGAAGGCTGTCACGCGCCTACCCTCAGTCCTCATGCCATTCTCCGGGTGCGGGCCCGTTCGCGGGTGACCCGGCGTGCAGGCCGGGGTACTGCCACTGCGGCCCGGCAACGTACAGTGCGTTCATCTGCGGCTGCTCGTAGTGGACTGCCGCGCGAACCCCTCGTCGTATACGCACATGTCCATCGTGTCGTCGCGGTCGAGGCGGACCTCGCCCGGCAGTGTCACCACGGTTGTGATCTCGTCGGTGTCGCAGTCGACTTCAACCATCACCGGCATCACGTAGCGGACCCAGCGGTGCGTATGCGGCCCGCGACTAGCAACGGAACGAAAAGTCACGCTAAGCCGTCGGGCTGGGGCTTCTTAGCGTGACTTTCGGTTCCAGAGCTCCTCGGCAGGGTCGCGGACTGCGCTTGGCTGCCCCGCCGCCAAGCGTTCGACCTGATGGTCCCGGCCGCCGGCTTCTTCCTGTTCGACCAGACCCTGGTCCGCTTCACCTTCCAGCGCGGCACGGCTCCAACACCCGCGAGTACGAGTTGACCTCCGCCCCCCGGGTGGCCGCCCAATGAGTGGCCGTGTTGGAGATGGTCTGGGAGCGGGCGACCCCGCACGAGGAGTACAAGATCTAACTAAAGGGCACGTCGGGAGGCCACCGTCTTTGCGGTGGCCTCCCGACCAGGTGTCGGCGTCTATTTACACCGAGAGCGGTACCGGGCCGAGCCCGACTCCGGCGCACTCCTCGTCCTGTTCGAGTGTCCCTCCGGCGATCGCGATCGCACCGGCGACGACACCGCCGCGACGGATCAGCCGAGCGGCCCCGCCCGTCACGATGGGTGCTCCCGCTATGTCGATTATTTGCGCGAGCACCGCAGGGTAGGTCTGCTGCAGGCGCAGCAGGTCACTGCTGTCCTGGTGAAACAGCGCGACGGCGGATGCTTTCGCCGGGGCGACACGAGCCGACATCGGAGACGCACCGTCCATGCGATCGAGAACCTGCAGGTGCCCGCCGGCGTCGACGATCGCGATCGTGACCGTCGCGCCGAGTTCGGCGGCGTGCTCGCGCACCCGGATGCTGACGGCCAAAGCCTCGTCCAAAGTGAGTGACATCGTCTCCACCTTCAATCTCTTGGGTCGACCAATCTTGGTTGTTCCAACAGTAAACATGATTCGTGGGTCTGGCCAGCGAATTTGCTAGGCTCCGTGCATGAGGATGGACGAAGCACCGACCCGTCTGCGCCGCAAACCGAGCTGGCTGATCGGCAGGGCTTCCGCGCGGGCCCATCGGCTCATCGGAGAAACGATGGCCGCTGCCGACGGGCACGCCTATCACTTCGCGATCCTCGCCGCGCTGGACGAGTTCGGCCCGGACAGCCAGGTGCGGATCGGCCGACGGTGCGGAATCGACCAGAGCGACATGCACGCAATGCTCGATGAGCTGACAGAACAATGCCACGTCGCGCGCACCCCGGACCCCGGCGACCGGCGTCGCAACTTGATCACCCTGACCGACGCCGGGCGACGACGGCTCGAGGAACTGGACACGAGACTGACAAGGGTTCAATACGACGTCTTGAACACTCTGTCGGCTACCGAAGGCGACACGCTCATCGCGCTGCTCACCCGCATCCTCGACTAGACCCACGATGGACCGGGGCCCTCGAACGCGACCGGATCGGCCACGTCGACCTGAACTACCTGCGCCCCGAAACCTACTCCGCGGCTAACGTCCCCCTGATCGAGCGGCAGGCGACGGAAGATGTCCGGCAAGTGGATCGGCTTCGGCCGCGACTTCGAGCTCAACACCGGACCCTGGAAACTCGAGCTCGTCTCCCAGGACACTGGCAGCGACGCGGTCAGCCGGTTCAGCACCCCGCCGGGCACGGGCTGACACCGTTCAGGGGGCTGGCATGCCGCGGATGTCGGGGAGCTCGAGGTGGGTGTCCATATCCAGCTCGAACCGGCCGTAAAGGTTGACGTGTCCCCAGAACAGGGCCGACAGGCCGCGCCGGTCGGCGTCGGTGAGCCGGCCTGCCCAGTCCGGGGCGGCCAGCACGTGCTGGACCATGCGGGTGTTGAGGTAGGCGATGGCGGCCTGGACCAGGTGCAGGGCGAGTGCCGATGTCTCGACATTCTCCTTGTCGTCGCCGGTGAGCTGGCCGGCCTCGCCGTAGAAGATGTCCTTGCGCTGTTCCAGTTCTCTACCACGTTCAGGCCCTCGTGGATCTCCCGGCGCAGCTGCTCACTGGCCAGGTACTCGCAGATGAAGATGGTGCGCATCACCCGGCCGGGTTCCTCGATCGCCTGGTAGGCGGGGGTGCTTGGGTCCGCCCCTGGTGACGCGTTGCACCGGACTTGTTCGGCAGCAGCCGCAACTGGTCCTCATCGAGAGTCCTGCACTCGATGAGCTCTTCCAGTTCCCACTCTCTTTGCATCCGCCCGCCAATCAGCCCGCTTTGCTCACTATGGACGGATAAACGATGGAGTGTAACCGGCGTATCACGCTGCGGCTTGCCGCTCCTGTGATGACCGTGTAGCGAACCTGAGACGCAACACTTTCGTTACTTTTCCCCTGGTGACAGCTACCCGAGCGGAGGCCTATGACGTGGGCTCGGTCAGGTTGTAGACCGTCTCGCCGCCGACCGTCTGCTTCTTGAAGTGGGCCGCGACCCAGGACGCGATGGCCGAGGATCCCTGGCCGCCGCCGAAGCTCTCGCTGCCCTGGCCGATGTAGTAGTGGATCTCACCCTTGGCCACCAGGGCCTTGAACTCGGACAGCGTGGGGTACGGGTCGGTCCCGTTGAACCCGCCGATGGCCACCACCGCGTCGCCGGTCGCCAGCTCGATCGGCGCCGCCGCCTCCGAGCCCTCGGTCGCGGCCACCCACTTGTACTTCGACGCGTCCCGCTCCAGCAGCTTGGTCAGCGCGCTGTTCACCGTGGTGTTGCCGCTCAGGCCGCCCGGCCCGCCAGTTCCGTCCGCGCCGCCGAAACCGCCGGGCGCAAAGCCACCGTGTGCACCCGCGGCAGCGCTGCCGCCGGAGG
>JBAPYC010000931.1:0-4163 GCA_049284535.1 Streptosporangiaceae bacterium | reverse complement strand
GGCTCTGGCGCGGTCCAGCCGCGCCGCTTGGCCAGCTCGAGTCCCACCAGGCTGGCCGGGCCCGCGGCTGGGCCGTCAGTGGCCTGGCCGTCGCTGAAGCCGGCCAGGATCCGGGACGCCTCGCGCCAGGTGCACAGGTGCGCCGGGCCGCGGGTCGGCCGGACCGGGTTCCCGGCCCGCAGGTCGTCGACCAGCTGGCGGGCCGAGCCAGGCGTCTGGTTGTCGAAGAACTCCCAGTTGACCATCACGACCGGGGCGTAGTCGCAGGCGGCGTTGCACTCCACCCGCTCCAGCGCCACCTTGCCGTCCGGCGTGGTCTCCTCGTTGCCCACCCCGAGGTGCTCGGACAGGTCGTCGAAGATCTTGTCGCCGCCCATGATGGCGCACAGCGTGTTGGTGCACACGCCCATGTTGTACTCACCGGTCGGGTGGCGCTTGTACATGGTGTAGAAGCTGACCACCGCGGTCACCTCGGCCTCGGTCAGCCCGAACGTGGCCGCGCAGTACTCGATGCCGTCTTTAGAGACGAACCCTTCCTCGGACTGGACGAGATGAAGCACCGGCAGCAGCGCCGACCTGGGCCGCGGGTACCTGGCGATGATCTGCGCCGCGTCTGCGTCCAGGCGGGAGCGCACGTCGTCGGTGAACGGCATTACCGGTCCACGCCTCCCATCACGGGATCGATGCTTGCGATGGCCGGGATCAGGTCGGCCACCTGACCGCCCTCGCACATCGCGGCGACGGTCTGCAGGTGGTTGAAGGACGGGTCACGCAGGTGCACCCGGTACGGCCTGGTCCCGCCGTCGCTCACGACGTGCGCGCCGATCTCGCCGCGGGGCGACTCGATGGCCGCGTAGGCCTGGCCGGCCGGCACCCGGAAGCCCTCGGTTATCAGCTTGAAGTGGTGGATGAGTGCCTCCATGGACTGGCCCATGATGTGCTTGATGTGCTCGGGCGAGGGGCCGAGGCCATCCGGGCCGAGCGACAGCGACGCCGGCCAGCCGATCTTAGCGTCCTTGATCATGACCGGGTCCTTGTCGGGGCCGGCCGAGCCGCGGGCGGCCAGCCGCTCCACGCACTGCTCGACGATCCGCAGCGACTGCCCGATCTCCTCCATCCGGATCAGGTACCGGCCGTATGCATCGCAAGTGTCGGTGGTCGGCACGTCGAACTCGTAGGTCTCGTAGCCGCAGTACGGCTGGGACTTGCGCAGGTCCCAGGGCAGTCCGGCCGACCTCAGCATGGGGCCGGTCACGCCCAGTGCCATGCAGGCGGCTAGGTCGAGGTAAGCGATGCCCTTGTTCCGGCCGATGAAGATCGGGTTCGCGTCGACCAGCTCGCGCAGCTGGGCTACGAGTGGCGGCGCGGTCTCCAGGAACGCCCGGAGCGCCTCCAGCGCGCCGGGCGGCAGGTCCTGCACCACCCCGCCGGGCCGGATGAAGGCATGGTTCATCCGCAGACCCGTGATCAGCTCCAGCAGGTCGAGGCCACGTTCGCGGAGCCGCGCCCCCTGGGTGTAGATCGTGGTCGCGCCCAGTTCCAGGCCCATCGGGGCGATCCCGCCCAGATGCGAGGTGATCCGGTTGAGCTCCAGCATCAGGACCCGGATGATCTGGGCGCGCTCGGGGATCTTGTCCTCGATGCCGAGCAGCCGCTCCACCGCCAGGCAGTACACGGCCTCATTGGAGAGCGGCGCCAGGTAGTCCGCCCTGGTGCAGAACGTGACACCCTGCGTCCAGGTACGGAATTCCATGTTCTTCTCGATGCCGGTGTGCAGGTAGCCGACGGCCGGCCGTATCTCGGCGACCGTCTCGCCCTCCAGCGTCAGGACCAGCCGGAGCACGCCGTGGGTGCTCGGGTGCTGCGGTCCCATGTTGATGACGAGCCGCTCGCCGCTCTCAAAGTCCTCGGCCTCGTTGGCCGCGGCGAGAATCTCGTCCCAGTCCTCCCCGGAGACCGTGTACACGCGGCCTTCGGCGGCCTCGGCATCGGTCGCTCCGGTGGCTGCGTGCGGGGTGGATGCCTGCGTCATGCGTAGTGCCTCCGCTCGTCCGGGGCCGGGATCTTCGCGCCGCGATACTCGACCGGGATGCCGCCGAGCGGGTAGTCCTTGCGCTGCGGGTGGCCCTTCCAGTCATCCGGCATCTCGATCCTGGTCAGCGCCGGGTGCCCATCGAAGATGATGCCGAAGAAATCCCAGGTCTCCCGTTCGTGCCAGTTGCAGGCCGGATACACCCCGAGCAGTGAGGGAATGTGCGGATCGGCGTCCGGCGCGCTCACCTCGAGCCGCACCCGCCGGTTGTGCGTGATGGACAGCAGGTGGTAGACGGCGTGCAGCTCGCGGCCCACCTCGTCCGGGTAGTGCACGCCGGAGACCCCGGTGCATATCTCGAAGCGCAGCGCCGGGTCGTCGCGGAGCTTGGCCGCCACCTCGGGCAGCCGCTCCCGGCGGACGTGGAAGGTCAGCTCGCCCCGGTCGGCCACCACCCGCTCGATCGCGCCGGTGAAGGCGTCCGCCAGCGCGGCCTGGAGGGTGTCGGCGATCTCGTCGAAGTAGGAGCCGTACGGCCGCGGGCTGTTGACAGGCGGCGGCCGGTGCACGCGCAGCAGGCCGTAGCCCGATGTGTCCGGGGTGTCCTGGATGCCGAACAGCCCGGTGCGGACGACCGGCTCAGCCAGCCGCTCCTCGCCACGGCGGGCCGGCAGGCTGGCCTCGTCCTCTTCCTCGGCGGCCTCTGGGGCGGGAACCGGCCCCTGCGCCCCCTGCGCGCCCTGGGTCTCCTCGGACCCGGCTTTCGGCGTCTGTTCAGGCCCGCTCACAGCTGTGATCCCTCGGGCTCAATCACGTGCAGCGGCGCCAGGCCGAGCCGGGCCTCTTCCAGCTCGGTGATCTCCCGGTCCCGGTTCTTGCCCAGCTTCATGTTCATGATCTTGTCGTGCAGCTTGACGATGGAGTCGAGCAGCATTTCCGGCCGCGGCGGGCAGCCGGGCAGGTAGATGTCGACCGGCACGATGTGGTCCACGCCCTGCACGATGGCGTAGTTGTTGAACATGCCGCCGCTGGAGGCGCACACGCCCATCGAGATGACCCACTTGGGATCGGCCATCTGGTCGTAAATCTGCCGGAGCACGGGGGCCATCTTCTGGCTGACCCGCCCAGCCACGATCATCAGGTCGGCCTGGCGTGGCGTGTTGGAGGCCCGCTCCATGCCGAAGCGGGCCAGGTCATGCCGCGGCCCGCCGGTCTGCATCAGCTCGATCGCGCAGCAGGCCAGGCCGAAGGTGGCCGGCCAGACCGAACTCTTCCGCGCGTAACCAGCCACCTTCTCAACCGTGGTGAGCAGGATCCCGCTCGGCAGCTTTTCTTCGACACCCATCGGCTAGTCCCACTCCAGACCGCCGCGCCGCCACACGTAGGCGTACGCGACCAGAACAGTGACGATGAAGAGCACCATCTCGACGAGGCCGAAGGCGCCGAGGTTGTCGTATGCCACGGCCCACGGGTACAGGAAAACGATCTCGATGTCGAAAAGGATGAACAGCATCGCCGTCAGGTAGTACTTCACCGGGAACCGGCTGCCGCCCGGCTGCTGGGTCGGCTCGATCCCGCACTCGTAAGCATCGAGTTTCGCCCGGTTCCAGCGCTTCGGGCCGGTGAAGGCCCCCAGTCCGAGCGAGAAGATCGCGAAGACGGCGGCCAGCCCGCCGAGCACCAGGATCGGAACATACAAGCTCAGCATGACGCGCCTCCTTTCCTCTTCTCCATGTTGCGCTCCGGCTACGAGGCAGAACGAAAATGCCTACGCTGCGGGCGTCATCTTAGACAGTGCGTGAATCACCCGGTCCGTCGCCCGCCCGCCTTGCGGTTCGGTGAGGTTGGCCAGCAACTTCAGGGTGATCCTCATCAGCGCCGGGCGCGGCATCCCGTGCCTGGTCGCGAACTGCATGACCTTCGGGTTGCCGATCGCCTGAACGAACCTGCGCCCGAGAGTGTAGTAGCCCCCGTAGGCGGCCTTCAGAGCCTGCGGGTAGGCCATCAGCACCCGCTCGGCCCCGGCGGCGTCGGGCCGGGCCAGCGCCTGGGCGATGAACTCGGCGGCAAGCTCCCCGGACTCCAGGGCGTAGGGGATGCCCTCACCGTTGAAGGGGTTCACCATGCCGCC
>JBAPYC010000930.1:0-4618 GCA_049284535.1 Streptosporangiaceae bacterium | reverse complement strand
CCGCCGCGGACGGGCCGTGGTGTGCGCCCACGATGAAGACCACGGCCACGACGCCGGCGGCGGCCACCGTGGTGGCCGCGCCTGCCAGCACGGCATGCGAGTGGTCCACGATGGCCTGCGGGTGGTGCAGGAGCCGGTGCCATGGTGCGGCCGCGTGGGCGCTGACCGGCCGGGGAAACCCGGAAGGGCCGAACGGGCTGGCGCGATTCGCCACGCTCAGCCGGTGAGCTACTCCGCTGGGGGTGCGATCGGCCAGGACCCGCAGCAGCTGCGAGCGGAATCCGGGCGCCAGCGCGGCCAGTGGTGCCATCCCCGCCAGCAGCGCCGGGGTCAGCTCACGGCGCTTGCGGTCTCCGCAGATCTCACAACGCTCGATGTGCCGGCTGATCCGCTTGCGCATCAGCACGGTCATCTGCCCGTCCCAGCCGGCCAGGATGGCGTCAAGCCCGGTGCAGGCATCGCCTCCGGCGCGCGCCACGATCAGCGCCCCGAGGGACCGCTCCAGCTGGCTGCGGCCCCGGGACAGCAGTGCGTGCGCGTGGTTCCGCGATATCCCGAGCGCCTCGGCCAGCTCGTCGCCGTGCAGGTCGTGACCCAGGCTGAGCAGGATGACGTCCCGCTCGGCGGGATTCAGCCCGTCGACCGCGTCCCGGACCAGGGCCTGCAGTTCGGCCCGTTCGGCCGCGGCGCCCGGCTCGCTGGGCTGAGCGGGCATCTCGCCGGCTTCGTCAAGAGCGGAAATGGACCTGGTGGCCCGCAGGCGGCGCAGGCACTCGTTCCGCGCGACGGCGTAGAGCCAGGGCCGGAACCTGGTCCGGTCGCGGAGCTGGCGCAGCTTGGCCATGGCGACCAGGAACGTGTCCTGCACGGCATCGGCAGCGTCGGCGGGCTCGCGCAGCATCGAGCGGCAGTAGGAGTACAGCGGCACGGCGTACTTGTCATACGCCTCCTCGAGCCCGGCCGGATCCCCGGCCACGATGGCCGCGACGACCTCGGGGTCCTCCATGCGATTTACCGTAGTTTGCCCGGCCTGCCGGGTCGGCCGGAATGCGACACCAGATGGGCAGAACTGGGCAACAAGTCAGCATCAGCGCACTACTGTCCGGTACATCGCTTCTGTCATATCAGAAGCTACGTGAGTGCTTGATAAATGCTCCGGATGCCCGTGGCGGGTCGCCGGGAGCTGGCCAACCCGTTCTGCTGAGGTGAACGACGCGCGGGCCCCGCTGATCCCGCTGTTTGACGACCACAAAGACAGGGCCCGGGCGTGTCTGCGCGTCCTAGGGGTCCAGACCCGTGCTCTCTATCACCACTCGCTCTTGGGTGTAGATCGCGGCCGCTTCTGTTCGGGTGCGGACTTCGAGCTTGTCGTAGATGTGTTCAAGGTGCTTGCGGACGGTCCCGGGGCTGACGAACAGCGCCTGTGCGATCACAGTGTTCGTCTCACCTGCCGCAGCCCTGGCGAGGACGACCCGTTCGCGTGGCGTCAGGCGCAGTAGCCTCATCCGGGCCGCCGCGGTGGAATCTGCAAGCGCCGGATAGGTCCTTCGCGCGAGTGCGTTGCGCCGCAGCTGTCCCAGTTGCGGGACAAGGCGCTCGAGAGTGAGGCGGTCGGTCTCGGTGAACCTGCTTCTGGTGGTGTCGAACACGAACGACGCGCCGGCTGCCCTGCCGGTTGGCAGGAACACCTTCATCACGGCCCGCACCCCCAGCGGCTTGCAGACCTCGGCGTAGAGCCCCCGGCGGCGGAAGTCGCGATCGCTGATGAAATCGGAGATTGCCAGAGCCCGCCCGAGCCATTCGCGGTTGGGCAGCGGGCTCCCATGCGATGCCCCGCCGGGGAGCGGATCATCCTGCCTGAACTGCGGATATGCATCCCAGACCGGCAAGATCGACGCCGGGTCATCGGCGGCCAGCGAGGACTCCAGCAGCTCCTGCGGACTCCACTCCCGATAGCTGACCGCCTCGCACCGGACCACCCTGCGCATGCCCGCCAGGACGTTCGCGGGAAACGGCGCCGTGCCCTCGTCCGCGACCGCCTCCAGCAGGAAGTCCAACAGTGCCTCCTGGCGGTCAGCGCGCATCCTCACCACCCTGTTCCGGAAAATACGCCGATCGACCCATTACCGCCAGCCCAGGGAACCGCTTCGATTCCTGGTAAGCACCAAAAAGGGCATGAAGGGAGGCCGACATGAACCCCATCCGCCCCATCCGCCGTTTCGCCGCCGTGCTGGCCGGCCTGGCCGCCGCCCTGGTGGCCGCCGCCCTGGGGGCCACCGCCGCGCTCGGCAGCACCCACCCGGGCGCCCCGCCCGATAGCGGCCTGGCCGCCTGCGCGTACCCGCTGAGCACGCACGACGTCACCGCCGCCGACTACCGGCAGATCCGCGCCGAGTTCGCTGGCTCGCGCTGGCCGGACCTGCGCACCGCGGGCATCGACTACGTCGACCTGGCCGTGCAGCTGCTCACCGCGCGGGGGACCGACGGATACCAGACCGTCTGGTTCTACCAGCGGCTGTCCGCCGCCTGCGCCCAGCACGGACGGTGACCGGCCGCACCCGGCACAACTGCCCGCCAGACCTCGATGATCCCCGCCTGCTTCCGGCCCTGCCGCAGCGCCCACCGGGCAGACCGGCGGCCCCTGTCGCGCCGCCGGACCGGACGGCCCGGCACCATCCCGGCGCAAGGACAACCCCATCCAACCGACGCAAGGACAGGAGCATGACATGGCACGATTCATGGACTTCCACGAGGATCTGAAGCTGCCCGCCGAAGCCATCGCGCAGATCGCCGAGGACGCCCGCAACGCCCGCGCCGACCGGTTCGGCGTCCGCCAGATCGAGCTGTACCACAACCCCGACGGGAAGGTGTACTGCCTGCTCGAAGGGCCGGACGAGGACGCCATCCGCCAGCACCACGCCGCGCTCGGCGTGCCCTGCGGCGATGTCCACCAGGTAGACAGCCTCACCTGACCGGGCCCGGCCCCGTGCGCCCGGGCACCAGGCCACACCGCCACATACCGCCCTACGGACGTTACTGTCGGCTCCCAGCCTCCATTTCGGCCGAACCCCTGACCGCGCAGTTCGTGACCGGCGACCTCCGCTGCGGGGGCCGCCACCCGCGGGGTGGTGCTAGCGGTTGAGGACCTTATTCGGGTCACGGAGCACCACGGTGCCAGCAATGAAGTCGTGCAGTGCCTTGTGGTCCCTGGTCGCCACCATGAGCACGAAGGACGTAATCAAGGTGATGAGGCTGAGGATCCCCTCGACGATGCGCCCGACGATCTCGCGCAGTGCCATCCACCAGAACCCGGCCACCCGGTTGTCCTCCGGACGCCAGACCCGCATGCCCAGCACCTGCAGCGCGGGAGTCTGCCCGTTACCCCAGACGATCAGGCCCCAGATGACGTAGCCGATGCCCAGGGTGACGATGGCGAGCGGAAAGGCCAGGAACCAGGCGCCGATGCGCCGGCCCACGCTGGCCAGTTCCGTGCCCTGCGGCAGCATCAGGCCGGACTCCTGGTCGAAGAACATGCCCGGCGGCACGGCACCGGGTGCGACCTGGTTGTAGCCGTAGCCGGCCGGCACCGGTGGGGCCGCAGCGTAATCCTGGGCGCCCTGCCCGTACAGCTGCCCCTGGCCGTACAGCTGCCCCTGCCCGTAACCCTGGTCCTGGCCGTAGCCGGGCTGGCCCTGCCCGTAGTTCTGGCCGTAGCCCTGCCCCTGCCCGTAGCCGGGCTGGCCCTGACCGTAGTTCTGACCGAAGTCCTGGCCAAAGTTCTCGCCGTAGCCCTGGCTCTGGTCCTGGCCGTAGCCCTGCTCAGGCTGAGACTGGCCCTCACCCTGACCGGGCTGCGGCTGACTGCGTCCCCGTCCAGCTCCGGGCGGGTTCGGATCTGGATTAGTCACGGCAATCTCACTTCCTGTACGGGTTATCTACGGCGGACTCTATGGCACAGATGTGGCCATGCAGTAGCCCTGACCTGCGATTGTAGGTGAACCGTTACCAGGTGTTTTAGCTGCGGTGAAAGGCCCCAGATGAGACGTGACCCCCTGTACCGTAATTATCCCCGACAATTCATCTGCTCTTTAATTAGCCGAGAATTCGCGACGGTAGGCTCCGCGCTGTGGCCATCATTTCTGCCCACAGCCCGCGCGCTGGCACGCTCGACGCCTATGCGCACGCGCTGACCACGGGCGCGGAATACGTGGAGTTCGACCTCCGGCGAACCGGCGACGGGGAACTCGTGGTCTTCCACGACGCGTGCACGCGCCAGGGCCAGACGGTCGCCGTCATCAGCTACGCCCGGCTGTGCGAGCAATCCGGATATGAGGTGCCGAAGGCTGCGGACGTGATGCGGCTGATCGCCGGGAAGGCGCTCGGGCACCTCGACCTGAAGGACACCGGTTGCGAGGATGAGGTCATCGAGCTGGCACAGGCTATGCTCGGCGCGGGCCGGTTCGCGGTGACGACGGTGGAGGACTCGTCGGTGGCGGCGATCAAGGCGCGGTTCCCCGACCTGCCCACCGCGCTGTCGCTCGGCCGTGGCCTGCAGGCCGCGTCCTGGCCCCGGCAGGCGGCGGTCCGCCGCAGCGAGATGTTCCCGATGGCCCGGGTG
>JBAPYC010000929.1:0-11684 GCA_049284535.1 Streptosporangiaceae bacterium | reverse complement strand
GCCTCGGCCTCGGCCTCGGCGTCATCGGCGCCGACGTCGGCCGGCATCCCGGCCGGGCGCAGGCCCATCTTCTCGGCTACCGCCAGTACCTGGCCGATCCACTGGCGGACCTGACTCTCGGGCATCGCACCCAGGAACCCGTCCACCAGCTGACCGCCGAGCACGGCCACCACCATGGGGATGCTCTGCACCTGCAGAGCCGCGCTGAGCTGAGGGTTGGCGTCGACGTCGACCTTGGCCAGGATCCACTGGCCCGCCGCCTCGGCGGCCAGCTTCTCGAGCACCGGTGAGAGCTGCTTACACGGCCCGCACCATTCGGCCCACAGATCGATGATGATCGGTACCGTGCGTGAGCGCTCGACAACGTCGCTGTTGAAGGTCTCTTCTGTGACCTCGATGACCGTCCCGCCGGCCGAACCGGCGGCGGGGCCCGATGGGCCCGACTGGGCCGTCTGCTGCCTGCGCTGCGCGGCGGCCTGCCGCGCACCCAGATCGACGGCTCCGTAAAGCGAAAAATCCCGCGGCTGCATAGTTCCATCCTGCCGCATCGATGCCAGTTGATGGTCCAGGGCTCCCCCGTTGCCCGGTCTCATAACGAGCGGAGCGGGGTGGTTATGCCGCCGCGGCGCCGGGCGCCGGTGCCGGCCAGGGGCGCTGACGGGGGCGGTCAGAGCTTGCGGCCGAGGTAGATGATGTCGCCGGCGTCGTCGAGGTGGGTGAAGCCGAGGCGGCGGTAAAAGCCCTGAGCCGGGACGTTGGCCGCGACCACGGCCACGTGCACCCCAGTGGCGCCGGCCCCGGCCGCAGCCGCGTAGAAGGTCTCCATCATCTGGCGGCCGTAACCCTGGCCCTGGAACGGGGGCAGCAGGTCGATGTGCAGGTGGGCCGGGTACTCGGCCAGGCCCGGCCACAGCATCAGCTCGGGCTGGTAGTGCAGCACCAGCGCGAGGTCCTCCGGCGTAACCGGTGGATCCGGCGGCACCGGATAGCGGCCGGCCAGCCGGGGAATCCAGCGCTCGCGGCAGGAGCGGACGAACGCGGCGGTGTCCGGGGTGCCGAGCACGTACCCGACCGCTCCATGTCTGTCATCGCTGGGCCCGTCATCGCTGGGCCCGTCATCGCTGGGCCCGTCGTCCAGGACGAAGGCGAAGTCCGGCTCCAGGTACAGGTACGGCCCGGTGAACAGGTCACCCATCAGGTCATCGGTGCTGTACTGGCCCCGGGCGTCCCCGCCGGCGTCCGCGGTGCGGACGCAGATGTCGTAGACCGCGTCATGATCGGAGTCGCGGTAGTGGCGGATCACCGGGGCGGCAGTCGTCACAGGGAAAAGATTAGGCCGCGGCGGGTATCCCGGGGAGAGCTGCGGTGTCAGACTCATGAACGAGACGTACGGAAATGAACGAGACGTACGGAAACGGAGCATGGGCAATGCCGCGCTACATGGTTCAGCGGACCTTTACCGATGGCCTTCAGATCCCGGTGAACACCGAGGGGGCCGAGACCTGCAGCACCGTGGTCAACGGGAACGCGGGCCTCGGCGTCACCTGGGTCCACTCCTACGTCAGCAAAGACAAGAACACCACGTTCTGCATCTACGACGCGCCGTCCGCCGAGGCCATCAGGAAGGCCGCAGAGGTCAACGAGCTGCCGGTGGACGAGATCACCGAAGTCAGCGTGCTCGATCCGTACTTCTATCACTGACCGGTGCACTAATCGCGGCCCGGGCGATGATTCCGGGCCGGCCTCGGACGTCTGAGCTTCATGACGACGGACAATGGCCTCGTGGACGAGGCAGTGCGCAGTTACCTCGACCGGATCGACCCGGAGATCCGGCCGCTGTTCGACCGGATCCACCGGATAGTCACGGCCGCCTACCCGGACGCGGTGGTGGTGCTGTCGTACAAGATCCCCACGTACAAGGTCGCTCGGCGCAAGCTGCACGTCGGCGTGTGGAAGCACGGCATCTCGCTGTACGGCTGGTCGCAGGACGGGGTGGGCGATTTCACCGCCCGGCATCCCTCGCTGCGGACCAGCAAGGGCACCATCCAGCTGCGGCCGCAGGACGCCGCCGCGATCAGCGACGAGGAGCTCAGCGGCCTGGTCAGCGCCGCCCTGGGAGCCTGACCCCGCCACCCGGGCGGCCTGCTGCAGCACTGGGCGGCAGTGAGTTAAGCTCTCGACGACGGCGCGGTCCACGCCGAACCTCTGAGGGTCGTTCCCCATGCGCGGCCACGGTGAGAGGCAAAGGGGCACAGGCCTCGGATCGTTGTCATGGTCCGCTCGTCTCGGATGCCGACGGCTGCTGGGGGCTCGGCGCCGAGATGGTGGAAGGCCGATGACAGCGAACAAGAACTTCAAGCGGCGTGTGCGTGCTCGCGCTCTGAAGACTGGCGAGTCGTACACCGCCGCGCTTCGGCACTTCCAGAAGCTGCCTTCGGGAGATTCCATGCCGGACACAGAACCCATCCGGATCGCTGCCGCACAGCTCGACACGCCCGCCGACCCCAGTGACGCGGCGGTCCTGCACCGGGCCGGGCGTGACATCAGGCAGCTGATGTCACAGGCGCATGAGCAAGGTGCGCGGCTGATCCACTTCTGCGAAGGCGCGATCTGCGCACCGAACAAGCGGATCATGTCCAGCAACCCCGGCACGGTGGCCGAGGCCGACTGGACCCGCTTTCGCTGGGACGCGCAGCAGGCCGAGCTGCGCTCGATCGCCGCACACGCCGCGTCCCTGAAGCTGTGGACCGTCGTTGGTGCCGTGCACCGGCTTACCGCACCGCATCGCCCGCACGACAGCCTCTACGTGATCGACGATCACGGCCGGGTCGTCACCCGCTATGACGAGCGGATGCTGTCCAATACCAAGGTCAGCTACATGTACACGCCCGGCACCAGCCCGATCACCTTCGACGTCGACGGCGTCCGGTTCGGCTGCGCACTCGGCATGGAGTCTGTGTACCCGGAGCTGTTCTTGGACTACGAGCGGGCCGATGTCCACTGCGTACTGCTCTCGACCCAGGGCCCCGGCGCATCGTTCGCGCTGCAGGCCCAGGGCCACGCCAGCAGCAACAGCTACTGGATCAGCTACGCCACCTGCGCCGCAGAGGCTCACGTCGCACCAGCTGGCATCATCGGCCCGGACGGAGCCTGGTCGGCACGCTGCCCGGTGACCGATGCCGCGGCGGTCGCCATCGCCGGCATCGACCGTGAACACGAAGGCCTGGCCCGGCCCTGGCGACGCACGGCCCGCGGCGGCCGCTACGTTGCCGCGGCGGCCATCGAGGACCCCCGCACCAGCCGCGACTCGTTCTGAGTGATCGTGAGATAGGGCGTCATGGCACCGCAAACCACTAACGAAAGCGGCTCAGGTCCCGAGGCGGCGCGCATCGGCTTGGCTAGCCTGGCGGGGTGACGGCAGCGGAGGAACTCGACAGCGTACTGGCCCGGCTGCACCAGGAGCAGCCGCGGCTGCTGACGCAGGCGCCCGGGCCGGGCGGTGAACTGCCTTACGCGATTTCGCTGGCGGCCTGGGGCACGGAGGCGGCCGCGGCGCTGCACGAGCGGTTCGGCGACGACGTGGAGCTGACGGTCGGGTTCCTGCCCTACCCGCCGGACCGCCCATCGCGGCGCGAACCGCCATCGGTGACTCGCCTGGAGGAGACGGCCGCCCTGGATCCCGGGATGGCTTCGGTGGAGCTGGACGGGCCGGCTTCGGTCCGGTCCGGGTATTCGCTGACGCACGGGCTGCTGGTCCATAACCGGTCCGGGGCCGGGCTGGCGATCGCGACCAACGGAGCCGTCACCGCCTCCGTCGTCGATCCGGGGACCGGTGAGGTCGTCGGCGGGTACGCCGGCTGGCAGACCGCCCCGCTGGTCACGTTCGAGGTGGGCCCCGGGGAAACCAAGCGGATTCCGCTGCTGATCGGCACGGCCAGCCTCGCGCCGCGGCTCGGGTACGCCGTGCCGCCGGGGAACTGGGGGCTGCGGGCCGGGCTCGACCTGCGGGACGACAGCCGCGGGCTCACGCCGGTGCTGCCGCTCACGGTGGCGCCCTGAGCTTGCCCCACAGGTCCGGGAGCTTGCCCCGCAGGTCCGGGAGCTTGCCCGCAGGTCCGGGCAACGCGGGACGCGGCGCTCTTGCGACCGGTCATTGGTTGCTCTAGAGTAACCGTTGCTGATGAGTAACCAATCTGCTGATGTGGTCTTCGACGCCCTCGGCGAGCCGGTGCGGCGCCGGATCCTGGAGCTGCTGAGCGAGGGCCCGACCCCGGTGGGCCGGCTGGCCGAACGCCTGCCGGTGGGGCGCCCGGCGGTGAGCAAGCACCTGCGCGTGCTGAGCAACGCCGGGCTGATCACCCGTCGCAGCGCCGGCACCCGCAACCTGTACGTGCTGGCGCCGGACGGGATGGCGGCGGCGCAGCAGTGGCTGGTCCGCACCTGGGACACCGTGCTGGCCGCCTACGCCGCCGAGGTCGGCCGCCACCGCCGGGCCGACGTCGGGCCGCCCGACGAGATTTCGACAACACCGCCAAGGAGCAGCCCGTGAGCAGCCTCCCGCCGATCCACCGCGAAATCCTGGTCGACGCGAACCCGGACACCGCGTTCGAGGTGTTCACCGCCCACCTGGGCCGCTGGTGGCCGCTGGCCGAGCTGAGCGTGCACGGCGAAGGCGCCACGGTGGCGTTCACCGAGGGGCAGATCGTGGAAAGCTCCCCTGGCGGGGAGACCGCCGTGTGGGGCACGGTGACCCGGTGGGAACCGCCGGGCGCGGTGGCGTTCACCTGGCATCCCGGCCAGCCCGCCGAGCTGGCCAGCCACGTCGAGGTCACCTTCGCCGCCGCGGACGGCCAGACGCTGGTCCGGCTGGAGCACACCGGCTGGGAGGCCTTCGCCGACCCGGCCGCGGCCCGGGCCGAGTACGACCACGGCTGGCCGATGGTCCTGGATCGGTACCGCGACGACGTGGCCGGCGGCGAGGACGAGGACGGCGAGGACGAGGAGACCTGGGTGGCGCTGCTGCACCGCCCGGGGCCGGCCGCGCCGGACGGGCCGCTGCTGGCCGACCCGCGCTTCCGCGACCATGTGGCGTTCCTGTCCCGGATGCAGGAGGCGGGCTACCTGGTCGCGGCGGGCCCGCTGACCGGCGCGGACGGCGAGGGCATGACCATCCTGCGGCTGCCGGGCACCGGCCAGCTGGAGCGCGCGACCAAGCTCGCCACTCAGGACGACGTCAGCGTGGCCAGCGGATTCATGGCCGTCACGGTCCGCCCCTGGCAGGTCGTAATGCAGGCCTGACCAGGCCGGATCGCCAGTTTGGTGGCGCGGCAGCCGGCCGAAGGCCGCGCATGGGCAATCGATCATCACCAGCGCCGCCGCCGGGATGGCCGCCGGCGCGGCCGGGACGACGGCCCTGAACGCGGTGACCTACGCCGACATGGCCTGGCGCGGGCGGCCGTCGAGCAGCGCGCCGAGTGAGCTGGTAGAAAAGGCGGCCGAACGAGCGGGTGCGTCCATTCCCGGCGAGGGCGACGAGCGCGAGAACCGCGACTCCGGCCTGGGTGCGCTGGCCAGCATCGTCACCGGGGTAGGCGTCGGCGCGGCCTACGGCGCCGTCCGGGCTCTGGGCTTCCGGCCGCCGGCGCTGGCTGGAGCGCTGGTCACGGCGACCACCTACGCGGCCCTGCGCCCCGGGCGCTAAACGAGTCTCTGATCAATCGGAATCTGTCCTGCCCGCGGCAGTCTCGCCGGGATCGCGATCTAGAGATCGACACCTTGTCCGCGGAAGCAACTCATGACGGTCACCTGTGGCGCATCCGGGCCGCTTGCTTGGTGAGGTAGTCCCGCTCGGCGGTGTTACGCGCTTTGGCCGCCGCGCGGGTGTAGTGCTCGGCGGCGATGTCGAGGTGGCCGGCCCGCTCGTGCAGGCGGGCACGCACCGCGTCGAGTCGGTGATAGTCGCTGAGCCGCGTGGCAAGCTCCTCGACGGCGCTCAGCCCGGCAAGTGGCCCGTCGACCTCGCCGACCGCGATCGCGCGGCTGAGCGCGGCAACCGGATTGCCGGTGAGCTCGAGGAGTTCGTTGTACCAGGCGAGAATCTGCGGCCAGTCGGTTTCCCCGGCGGTGCGGGCGTCGTCGTGCAGCGCGGCGATGGCGGCCTGGATCTGGTACTCGCCGCGCCGGTCGCGGGCCAGGGCTGCTTGCAGGATGCGCACGCCTTCGGTGATCTCGGCCTGGTTCCAGCGGGCGCGGTCTTGCTTGTCGAGGGGGATGAGTGTGCCGTGCTCGTCGGTGCGCGCGGCACGGCGCGCATGGTGCAGCAGCATCAGCGCGAGCAGCCCGGCGACCTCGGGCTCATCGCACGCGAGCGTCAGCTGGCGGGTGAGGCGGATCGCTTCGGCGGCCAGGTCGACCCGGCCGGAATAGCCCTCGTTGAAGATCAGGTACAGCACGCGCAGCACGACCGCGACGTCGCTGGGCTGATCGAACGGCTGGCCGCTGACCATCCGCCTCGCACGGCTGATGCGCTGGGCCATCGTCGCCTCCGGGACCAGGAACGCCTCGGCGATCTGCCTGGTCGTCAGCCCGCCGACGGCGCGCAGCGTGAGCGCGATCGCCGATGCCGGGCTCAGTGCCGGGTGGCAACACAGGAACAGCAGCAGCAGCGTGTCGTCCGCCTGCCCGGCCGGCCCGGGCTCGGGCTCATGGCTCAGCGCGTCCTCGCGCCGGCGCCGCGCCCCCTCAGAGCGCCGCCCGTCGATCAGCTTGCGCCCGGCGACGGTGAGCAACCAGCCCTTCGGGTCGCCAGGAGGCGCGTCACCCCAGGACCGATGCGCCTCCAGCAGCGCGTCCTGCACGGCATCCTCGGCCGCCGCGAAGTCGTTCCCGCGACGGACGAGGATGCCGAGCACCTGCGGTGCCAGGACGCGGACGACCTCCTCGTTCACTCCGCCGTGGCCGGGGTGTCGCTCATCACCGGTCGCACCTCGATCCACTCATAAATCGGCTGCCCGTCCTTACCTGGCGCGGACGAGAGGTAGGCCGCGACCTCGTACGCTCGCGCTTCGGACTCGACGTCGATCATGAACCAGCCGGCGGCGAGTTCCTTGGTCTCGGGGAACGGGCCGTCCGTTACCGGCGCCATGCCCGGCCCGCCGTAGCGGACGTACGCCCCCTGCGGACTCAGCGCCTGCACGTCGACGAACTCGCCCCGCTCGCGTAGCAGCTCGCCCACGTGGCGCTGGAACGCCAAGTGTGCGGTGATCTCGTCCTCGGTCCACTCGCTCATCGGCGCGAAGCCCGGGTCGGGCTCCGGGCCACCGGTGTAGTGCTTGAGCAGAAGGTACTTCGGCATCATTACTCCTCACCTGCGGCAGCATAGGTCGCGATGATCGCGCCCGTGCTGGTTACCTGGCTGCCGGCCAACCGCAGCGTCCGGAGCGCGCCGTCGTCGCCGAACAGGCGCTTGCCGCCGCCGGCCACCAGCGGGTCGATCATCAGCTGGAGCTCGTCCACCAGACCCAGGGCCAGGAGGGTCTGGACGAGCCCGGGACTGCCGATGACATGGAGGTCCTTGCCCTCCTCCGCCTTCAGCGCACCCACGGCCGCACCGATGTCGCCTCGCAGCAGGCTCGAATTGTGCCAGCCGAGCGGCTCCTCGAGGGTCGTCGAGGCGACATACTTCGGCAGTGCGTTCAACGGCTCGGCCAGCACCTGCTGCTCCTGCGGCGCGTTCGGCCAGTGGGCAGCGAAGATCTCGTACGTGCCGCGCCCCAGCAGGTAGCCGCCCGCACCGCGCACGTTCTCGATCACCCAGTTCATGGACAGGTCATCGAAGTAGCGGGCATGCCAGCCACCGTGCCTGAAACCACCGGTCACGTCCTCATCGGCATAGCTGGGAGCCTGTACCACCCCGTCCAGCGTCATCCACTCGTTCGCGATCACCTTCCGCATCCCGGCCTCCTCCAGGTCGTTGTCCGCCGCTCCGCGCTCGCGTGGCGGAACAGCTCTGTCACCCGCTAGGACGGAGCCAGGCGCCCGTCTTCGACATGAGCCGCGGACTGGTCAGACGTTAGACCCGCGCGTTAGGCCGGGGCCTGCGGCCGGGTCGTTAGGCCGGGGCCTGCGGCCGGGTCGTGTCGGGCGCCGTATAGCGTCGGCCCATGGGGTCTGGGCCATGGGGGCTGGGCCATGGGCTCTGGGCCATGGGCTCTGGTATGGGGCGGTCGAAGGCGAAGGAGCGACGATGGCCGGTATGCCGACGCTAATCCACCCGATGCTGGCCAGCCTGCGCCACGCGATTCCCGCCAATGAGGAGAGCTACGGCTGGGAGCTGAAGTGGGACGGGCTGCGTGCCGTTGCCTACGTCAGCGGCGGCCAGGTCCGGCTGGTCTCGCGCAACGACAAGGAGATGGCGCCCAGCTACCCCGAGCTGGCCGAGCTGGCCGACCGGGTCAAGGACCCGGTCATCCTGGACGGCGAGATCGTGGCCCTGCACGACGGGCGGCCCGACTTCGGCCTGCTGCAGTCCCGCATGCACGTGCTGGCGCCCGGCGACGACCTGGTCCGTGACGTGCCCGTGCACTACTTCATCTTCGACGTGCTGCACCAGGGCACCGAGTCCCTGCTGGAGGTGCCGTACACGCAGCGGCGGGCCCGGCTGGAGGCACTCGGCCTGGACACCGGCCCGTTCCGCACCCCGCCCTGGTACCGCGGTGGGGCAGAAAAAGTACTGGCCGAGAGCATCTCCAAGGGCCTGGAAGGCGTGGTCGGCAAGCCGCTGGACTCCGGGTATCACCCCGGCCAGCGCCGCGACTGGATCAAGGTCAAGAACGTCAGGCAGCAGGAAGTGATCATCGCGGGCTGGAAACCCGGGGAGGGCCGCCGGTCGGACATGATCGGCTCGCTGCTGCTCGGGGTCTACGACGGCGATGAACTGCGGTACGTCGGTCACGTGGGCACGGGCTTTACCGACGCGATGCTGGCCGACCTGATGGAGCAACTGGGTGGGCTGGGGCGTGATGGCAGCCCGTTCGGTTCAAAGGTGCCGGCCTCGGCCGCCCGGGATGCCCGCTGGGTGCAGCCCACGGTCGTGGGTGAGGTCTCGTTCGCCGAGTGGACCACCGACGGTATTTTGCGCCAGCCCAGCTGGCGGGGGTTCCGGATCGACAAGGAAGCGCGAGACGTGCACCGGGAGGACTAGCCTTCGGGGAGTGGAAACGGAACCGCTGAAGTTCGGGCTGGTCGGCACGGGCTACTGGGCCCGGGAGACGCATGCGGCCGCGCTCGCCTCCACCGAGGGCATTGAGCTCGTCGCGGTGTGGGGCCGTAACCCGGACGCCGCGGCCGACCTGGCCGCCAGCCACGGGGCCACGCCATATGCGGACCTGGGCGCGTTCGTGGCCGCGGTGGACGGGCTGGCGTTCGCGGTCCCACCGGACGTGCAGGCACCCATCGCCATCAAGGCGGCCCGGGCCGGCAAGCACCTGCTGCTGGAAAAACCCATCGCGCTGGCCGAGGCCGAGGCGGACGCCCTGGTCGACGCGGCTGAGCAGGGGCAGGCCGCCACCGTCGTCTTCTTCACCGCGCGGTTCCAGGCGACCACCCGGGCCTGGCTGGCCGATGTCACCAGCCACGGCGGGTGGACGGCGGGCGCGGTGACCTGGATGGGATCGTCCCTGGCCGCGTCCAGCCCGTTCAACACCCCGTGGCGGAAGGAAAAGGGCGCGCTGTGGGACATCGCCCCACACGCGATCTCACTCCTGTGGGCCAGTCTCGGGCCGGTGACCTCGGTGCTCGCCGACAGCGGCCAGGCCAACGTCAGCCACCTGATTTTGCACCACGAGAGCGGAGCGACCAGCACGGCCACGCTTACCCTGAGCGTCCGCCCGGAGGCAGAGCGGGCCGAGGCGTACCTCTGGGATCCGGCCGGGCGATCGCTGGCGCCCGCCGAGGTCGACGATCCGCTTCCGCCGCTGCGAACCGCGCTGTCCGAGCTGGCCGCCAACGCGCGGTCGGGACAGACCGCGCATCCGTGCGATGTGCGCTTCGGCCGGGACGTCAACCGTGTGATCACCGAGGCGCAGCGTCAGATCGATGAGCGGCGCCAGACCAGTGAGCGGCAGCATCAGACCGGCGAGCGGCAGCATCGGGCCGGGAGAGATTGAGAGATGGCGTCGCGGCGGCGGTTGCGTCTGGCGTACCTGAGTCTCCCGCTGGTGGTAGCCGCCCTGACCGCGACGGCATGCGGCGGGTCGGCGCCGGCGGCCCCGGCGGCTTCGGCCTCCGCTTCGGGCGGCGGATCGGGTGCGGCCTCGGCTAGCCCGTTCGGGCCGGGATCCTCGGGCTCGGCGAGCCCATCGGCTTCGGCGCCGGCCCCGACGACCGCCCGGGTGCGGGTCAGCCTGACCGTCCCGTCCAGTGAAGGCGGGGCGCTGTCCAAGCCGCACACGCTGACCGTGCCGCCGGGGTGGACAGCGAAGGTGTGGGCCCGGGTGCCGGGGGCCCGGATGGAAGCCTGGACGCCGCAGGGTGATCTGCTGGTCAGCCAGCCCGGCTCAGGCACCGTCACCGAACTGCGGCCCGACGCGAGCGGGACCGCCACGTCCCGGACCGTGCTGTCCGGGCTGACCAATCCGCAGGGCCTGGCCTTTGCCCGGCTGGGCGGCCGCTGGGTGCTGTACGTGGGCGAGTCGGACCAGATCGACCGGTATCCGTGGAGCGCCAGCGGGATCTCCGGCGCCCGGACCGTTATCGCTGCGCACCTGCCCGACCTCGATCCGGCCGGCGACGATGTGCACCGGGAAAAGGACGTGGCCATTGCCGCGGACGGGACGGTCTACTTCGACGTGGGCAGCGCCAACAACGCCAGCCCCACCGACCGGACCTCCTCACCGGAACGGGCGGTGATCATGGCGGTCAGCCCGCAGGGCCAGGATCTGCGCGTCGTGGAGAAGGGAGTCCGCAACGGCGAGGGCCTGGCTGTCGCGCCGGATGGTTCGGTCTGGACGGCGGTGAACAACCGGGACAACATCACGTACCCGTTCCGTTCGGCGTATGACGGCAAGAGCGACGCGTTCGGGCAGGTCATCCCAGCGTTCGTCGACGAGCATCCGCCGGATGAGGTGGTACCGGTCACGGCCGGGCGCGACCTGGGCTGGCCGTACTGCAACCCCGACCAGGACCTCAACTCCCCAGCCGGGTCCATGGCCAATGCGCCGCTGGTGGCCGACGCGGTCACCAACCCCGGCGACGACCACCTGAACTGCGCGGCCCTGCCGCGGATCCAGGTCGGCGTGGCGGCCCACAGCGCCCCGCTCGGCATGTCGTTCCTGGAGAACAGCTCGATCCCGGCGCCGTGGTCGGGCGGCGCGGTTGTCGCCGTGCACGGCTCGTGGGACCGTCGGCCGCCGCGGGCGCCGGCCGTGCTGTGGATGGCCTGGGACGCCAGCCGGCACACGCTGATGCCAGCGGTCACCCTGGTCGGCGGGTTCCAGAACTCCGACGGCAGCCGCTGGGGACGCCCGGTCGACGCCGTGCCCGGGCCGGACGGCGCCCTGTACATCAGCGACGACCTCGCGGGCGCGATCTACCAGCTGGTCCCGGCGAAGTAGGCGACGGCTCAGGCGCGAGGCGCTGGGAGTCCGGCGCAGCGGCGGGGGGCCGGGCGGCGCAGGGGCCCGGGG
>JBAPYC010000928.1:0-1552 GCA_049284535.1 Streptosporangiaceae bacterium | reverse complement strand
TCCGTACCGTGTGCGGGCTGAGCCGCTCCCGGTGCAGCACGGTGAGAACCGCCTGCGGGCGCGCCGGCCGGACGCGACCCGCCACACTGGTCGTCGATTCGCTCACGATTACCTCTCTGTCGAACGTGCCACACGGCATGCCGACAGGCGGTTTACGTGACCAGCGGTGCCGACCTGCCCAGCTTAGGATAGCCTTACCTAACTGTCCAGTCTGTGCTCGTGGCATGGGAAGACCCGGCCGGCATACCCGGGTCCCATCGGTGTGCTGCTCACCGACGACACAGACCTGCCCGATCCCTACGTGAAGGCCCCGATACCAGTGATGGCGCGACCGACGATGAGGGTCTGCATGGTTTCGGTGCCCTCGAAGGTATGAATCGCCTCCAGGTCCACCATGTGCCGCATGACCTGGTAGTCGAGCAGGATGCCGTTGCCGCCCAGCATGTCGCGCGCGTCTGCCGCGATCACGCGGGCCTTGCGCGTGTTGTGCATCTTGGCCAGCCCGGCGACGGTGGGGGTGAGCCGGCCGGCCTCGGCCAGGCGGCCGATCTGCAGGCAGTACAGCTGCATCGCGGTGAGGTCCGCCAGCATCGACACCAGCCGCTGCTGGATGATCTGGAAGCTGGCCAGGGACTCGCCGAACTGACGCCGCTCCTGCGCGTACCGCAAGGCGGCGTCGTAGGCAGCGGTGGCGTGGCCCAGCGCGGCCCAGGCGCAGGTGCTCCGGGTGGTGGCCAGCACCCGGCTGGTGTCCTTGAACGAGCGCGCCCCGGGCAGCCGGTTCGCGGCTGGCACCCGCACGTTCTCCAGCGTGATCTCGGCCTGCCACACCGAGCGCAGTGACACCTTGCCCTCGATGACCCGGGCCTGGTAGCCAGGTGATCCTTTTTCCACGACAAACCCGTTGACCTGGCCGTCCTCGGTGTTGCGGGCCCAGACCACGGCCAGGTCGGCCACGCTGCCCAGGCCGATCCACCGCTTGCGGCCGTTCAGCACCCAGCCGTCGCCGTCCGGGCGGGCCGAGGTCTCCAGCGCGACTGAGTCCGAGCCATGCTCCGGCTCGGTCAGTGCGAAGGCGCCGAGCTTGCTCATCTGGGCCATGTCCGGCAGCCAGCGCTCTTTCTGCTCCTGCGAGCCGCACATCGCGATCGATTCCATGGCCAGGCCGGCGTGCACGCCGAGGAACACGCCGAGGCTGCCGTCGCCGCGGTGCAGTTCCATCGTGACCAGCCCGCAGGCCATCGGGCTCATCCCGGCACAGCCGTAGCCCTTGATGTCCTCGCCGACGATGCCGAGCTCGGGCAGCCGCTTGACCAGCGGCCAGCAGATCTCGGCCCGTTCCCAGTACGGGCCGACGACGGGCACGACCTCCTCGTCGACGAACCGCCGGACGGTGATGAAGTGCTCCCATTGCTCGTCGGTGAACTGCTCGCGGACGGAGAAGAAGTCCGTCCCGAGGGATTCCCCGAGATGCATGTTCGTCACCTGCGTCATCGCTGGCTTCCTTCCTGGGCCTGGCTCTCCGGTGCGGTGGGGTCGGCGTCGAGAAACG
>JBAPYC010000927.1:0-9286 GCA_049284535.1 Streptosporangiaceae bacterium | reverse complement strand
ATTCCCGCCGACCGAGTCCCCTGCGACCGCGATCCGGGCTGGATCCAGCTGCTGCCCGGCACCGTCGGAGGCGATCCACTCCAGGACGGCGTAGATCTCCTCGATGGCCGTGGGGTACTTCGCCTCGGGTGACAGGGAGTAGTTCGTGAACACGGCGGCGGCGCCCGCGCGGGTGGCGAGCTCGGCGACCAGCCGGCCGTGGGTGTGCGCGTCGCCGAATACCCAGCCCGCGCCGTGGGTGAACAGCAGCACCGGGAGGTCGCCGGAAAGGCCCTGCGGGCGGAAGATCTTGATCGACACCTCATCCGACGGGCCGCCCTTGATCGTCAGGTCGGTGATATCGACCGGCGGGGCCGGGATGTCACCGTCCTGGACGGAGTCGACTATCTTGCGGCCCTGGTCGACCGGCAGGTCATATAGCTGCGGCGGGTTAGCGTTCGCGTCAGCGAACTCCTGCGCGGCCGGCTCGAGAACGGGCGTGATTTCAGACATACAGCTTGTTCCTTCTGGGAGGACTAACGGGGACGGTGAGTGAGCCATCAGCATCGGCGTGGCGCCGGTCGATGCAGCGCTCGCTGATGACGCTAGGCCGGCCGAGCGGGAGACGGATAGCGGTCGTGAAAGACTGCAGCCTCAGCACGACAGTGCAGAATCAGCACGCTGACCGGAACGCTCCCGGGGCACCTGAGGGAATAAAGGCCCAGCTCCGCGCCACAGCGACCGGCTGGATGGTCGGCTACCCGTAGTGCTGCCCCGCCCGCAGCTGCTTGAGCATGAAGGCCATGTCCGGGCAATCGGTAACTAAGGGCATGAGAAGACCTCGGCAATCTTCGGCTGCCTTTCTCGGCCGAGCAAAATAGCCGCCTTTTGTTGCACAACTGGCACCATGGTCTGCGGGAGCAGCACTGTTGACCTCGGCGGCACAGGATTACCGTTGGCCCTAGTGGCCAGTGCGCTGCGGAACCGCAGGGTTTAGGGGCGCTCGGCGTAGCTGACCCGCCTCATTAAGGAGCGATCTTCATGTCAGACCAGGGCGCGGCGAACTCACCCCGGGTGGTGAGCTTCGAAGCCGACATCAAGCCGCTGTTTCGCGCTAGCGACCGCGCTGCCATGCAGAGGTCCTTCGACTTGTGGTCATTCGCTGACGTGTCCGCGCACGGCGGCCAGATCGCTGAACAACTCCAGGCCGGGACCATGCCGTGCGACGGCCCATGGCCAGCCGATCACGTCGCATTGTTCAGCGACTGGCTCAAGAGCGGATCTCAGCCCTGACCGGAGAATCGCATGAGGGGCGAGGGTTGGTGCTGTTCATCCACGGTCTCTGGATGAACGCCGGCTCGTGGGATTCGTGGGTCGAGGAGTTCGACGACAACGGCTACGACAGCATCAACTACCGCTGGCCGGGTGAGACGGCGCGCTCGGATCGCCGCAAATCCTCGAACCGGCCCGCATCCGCGATCTGGTCGAACAGCTGACCGCTGTCATCAGCGCGCTCGACAGGCGGCCCATCGCGATCGGGCACGGCATCGGCGGATTGCTCGCTCAGATCCTCGTGCAGCAAGGCTCAGCCGGAGCGGCAATCTCGCTGGCCCCCGTGCCCAGCGGGCTAGCAGACGCGACGGCTGCCTGCCGGCTCGCCCGGAACTCCCCGCGTCTGGCCTGGGCCGCAACACGAGCCGCGCCGGTGACGCCCTCGCTCGTCCGGTTCGGGCAGGCGATCGCGAGCTCCGTACCTGCGGCCGAGGCGTGCCTGCTGTTCGACCGTTGTGCCGTGGCAGCCCGGCCGCGCACGCTGGTGCGGTCGCTGATCCGGCCGACCATGCCTGCGCGCCGCCATGATCGTGAGCGCAGAGGCCCGCTGCTGCTCACCGCCGCGGGCCGCGACATGGTCATCAACGAGGCCAGCATCGGCGCCCAGCACCGGCGTTACCGCCGTAGACAACCCGAGGCGGTTACCGATTACAAGGTCTTCCCGGACCGGGCGCACTGTCTCATCGTGGACTCCGGCTGGCACGCGGTGGGCTACTACTGCCTGGGCTGGCTCACGGCTAACGGCCTGTGACACCCGCGTGCGCGCGGCCATCGGCCGGCAGCAGGCGCAGCTGCCGCCACTCGCGCGGCGACAGTCCATACGCGCGGCGGAATCGCCGGGCGAAATGAGTAGCGTCGGCGAAGCCCCATCGGCGGGCCACGGCTGCGATCGTCGCGGCCTGAGTCCCCCGGCTGAGCTGGGCCCGTGCGCCCTCCAGGCGTGCGGCGATGATCCACTGGCTCAGCGGGGCCTGATTAGCGGCCGACCACGCGTTGTACAGGGTCCTGACCGAGACGTTATGTGCCAGGGCGATGCTCTCCGCATTGAGATCGGGGTCGGCTAGGTGCCGTTCCAGGTACTTAGAGACACGCAGGTACAAGGTGTCATGCAGTACTCGCCGGCCGAGCTCGTCGTGCGCAGCGGTGGTGACCAGAGCCCGTATCAACTCGATTGTGGCCACTCGGAGCATGGCCTTCTCTGGTCCGGGCTCAGCATCGCCGTACCCCTCGCACAACGTAGCCACGTGGGCGCGGACCAACCGGTAGACCGGGCTTGTCCGCAGATGAGGGACCGCCCTGCGCACCACGTCCACGGGCAGGCCGAGACGGTCGTAATCGATCAGCACCAGCTTGGAGCCCCCCACGCCGGGCCAGGACGCCGCACACGTGCTTGTCCCATCGGTCAAGGAGAGGTCGCCAGGTTCCAGGATCTGGTCCGTGCCAAGGTGCGTGAAGCCTGTGGCCGTCCGCAGCTCAAAGCCCAGCCCGATTCGGTCCGGGGCCGCGATGCGCAGTTGCTTGGGGCCTCGGGTAATGCCAAGCCCCGAGCCCATGATCTTGGTGATATGCGTACCTGGTCCCAGGTCCCAGTAATCGAGACGGTGGCCTATCTCACCCTCAGAGGTGTCGTACCGGAATATGGCCGGAACATCGGTGCTGGACAAGGCGGCGTTCGCGGCCCCGACCCGGTCAATCGCGGGCAGCGTCCGGGTGTCAAGCAGAAGCGCCATGTGTGCCCGTCTCCTTCCGGTCCCCCATGGCCGGCGTCAGCAGCATCGGCGGTATGTCTGCGCTGATGCGCGCGCAGGAACAGCGATAATGCCAATTCGCCTTAAAGGAACCGGGAGTGGCGCAATCGCCAGATTAAAGGCCCATGAGAAGCCATGTCACATTGCTGATCAGCGCGGAAGCTAGGCCTCAATAAAGGCTCAACGAACCCCCAGACTCGTCATACTTGACTGCCGGGGTCCGGAGCAGAATTTATTGCTGCCTTTTGGGCAGTCTCGCACCTCGGCCACTAGATAGCAAGCGGCCGGCGCCCGGGCCGATCTCCGATGACTGCTTCAACCGTGCCGGCTCAGCCGGCCTTCGGCATGCCGGGATTCCCGGCAGTGGCCGTGGCGTGGCCGTGGACGGCAGAGGTGCGGAGATAAGGCGCTACAGAGTGCGCGGTACTCCAGGAAGACCTACGGCCAGCGATCGTGCGTTCAGTCCGCGCTGAGCCAGGAAGGTCCCGAAACTGGCCTGCTGCTCGGCAGTGGCCCGTTGCGCCGCATGCTGCCGCCCCGCATCGCCCAGGCTGGGCCGGACCAGGCTGATGGCCCCGCCCAGCGCCGGATCGGGCTCCGCCTCGAGGCCATCGGCCCGGGCCAGCCGCCGGTTGATCTCGTCCTGGGATGATCCCAATGCAGGCATAACCCACAATGGGCCGTCCACACCCAGCTGGTAGGAGCAGTAACTACCACCCCACGGCTGCGCCGCAGCGCGCAGGCCGGCGGCGAACCTCGTGCTGTCCCGTTGTGCCTGCGCAGCGTTTTCCACCTGCACCGCGTCTTCCACCTGCACAGCGGCTTCTACAAGCACAGCGTCTTGCACCAGCACAGCGTCGCCGCCGAGAGCAGCACTGAACGGCCGGTGACCCTCCGCAATAACGGGACGCCCCTTGAGCGCTGACGATTCGTCGTTCTCGGTCCCGGTGTGTTCGGCATAGAAGGCGTGCAAGTGGGCGTGCTGCACGTCCTGCCGGGGATTCCTGGTGATCGCCGCATGGGTGCCGCCGCCGGCGAGCATCCCGGTCGCGGCCTCCGCGTCACGCAGGTAGTCCAGGTTCGGTGGGCTGTCGTTGGCACAGAACACCGCGTGTCCGCCGTCCAGGCTGCGGTACCACGCGGCGACCAGGGTCATCGCCGTATGACGAGCCGCCAGTTCCTGGGCCGTGGCCGACGACCATCCGTCGCGATGACTGCGGGGCACCATGAGCGCATGGGGCCGCGCTACCCGCCGGGGCCCGTTAGCCAGCATGAAGGGGTTGCGATCAAGGACCAGGTCAACCAGGGCGGTGCCGTCAGGCGCGGTAACTGTCCCCAGATAGTCGGGAAGCCCGGGCACATCGGCGAAGACGTCCACCGGCCGGAACCGGCGGGAGAATTCTCCCGCCGGAACCATGCTCTGGACATTCCCGGTCCGCTGGTCGACCAGTACCCAGCTCCCGGCCCCGGCGGTGCCACCCGGCCGCCAGTACCCCTTGGCCGTGAGGGTGCCATCGGTGTACGTCCACATTTTCCGCATCTCGAGCTGGGTGAACGGGGAGCGCCAGCGCTCTGGATGATCGGCCACGCTTCCATGGTGGGCCCTCCCCGCAGACGGCGGGCGGACAAAGCCAGAAGCGGCAGGCCCGCGTGGAGCCCTGGGCGCTGTGAGCACGGCCACTGCCGGCCAGCCGGATATCCGGGATGGGTGATCTTACGGGCCAATACGTTCGCCGTGCGACCAGACGCTCACTCGTAGCCGAATAGCGGACGTTAGCGTTAAGAACGTATGCAGAGATTGGCATAAGTATTCGTAGTCCAGTTTGTGCGGCAGCGCACTGGCATGCTCCGCCTGGTTATTGCCTCGTATGCGGCTGGCACTACATAGATCGGGCAAATTAGTACGAATACCCTTCCCTGAAGTCATTTCACCGGCCCCTGTTCGCGACCTCGGCTGCGGCGTATGCTCCATATCCAAGAACGAAGGCCTGACGAGGGGGAACTGATGGCCGTATTAGTGAGGATGACCGTGTCTGGGCTGGACGAGGCCACTTATGACCAGGTGTCGGCGCATCTCACGCCCTTGATGAAACACCAATCCGGCTTCACCATGCACGTGGCATACCCGACCCCGGGCGGGTTCTACGTCGGAGAAATCTGGGAGAGCCGAGCTCAGTTCGAGACGTGGTTCAACGAGAACGTCAAGCCCAACGTGCCTGCTGAGATCCAGCCAGAGATCATCGAACTCCACGCGGTCGTGCAGCCCTGAGGACGTTCCCGCGAACATCGCCGCTCGGGGCACACAGACTCGGTCAGCCGACACCGCCCCTCCGACGTCCGGGTAACACGCAGAACAATCCATATGTCCGTCTTTACGGCGGACACATGGATGCTTGGATCCGCGCCGAACGGCAAGTACGGGCGCGCCATCACCAAGACGACGCTCGTGCCGTCAAAATCGGAGTCCGACGACCTGGTGCATGTTTATGCACTGGCTCCGGACCGATAACGTACCCTCCTGCCGCTGCGGGGTCTGTGATCTTCCGGGTAGACGGATAGCTCCCCTGTCTTGTGAGGCTGGTGCTGACCGGCTGACCTGTCTCTACCGCAGCGCCAGGCGCATGATGACCTCGCCGCCCCCATCGACGTCGCCAGTCGGCACGAACCCAAGCCGCCCGTAGAACCCGGCCGGGCCGCCCGGCTGCGGGACGTAACTGGTCAGCAGTTCCGCCGCGCCTTCGGCCCGCACCCGCTCCGCGATCTGCCTGACCACCTCGGCGCCGTACC
The DNA here is from genome assembly GCA_049284535.1 of Streptosporangiaceae bacterium. Classification (GTDB taxonomy): domain Bacteria; phylum Actinomycetota; class Actinomycetes; order Streptosporangiales; family Streptosporangiaceae; genus Palsa-504. The sequence continues at coordinate 3,440 of JBAPYC010000927.1, read as the reverse complement.
CGCGGCCCGGATACCGCCCGTCGATCAGCAGCTTCCACAAAAACCACGGCCCGATGATCTCCGGCGGCCGCGGCTCAGCGTCCCAGCTCACCATCACGAACCCGACCAGCGTGCCGTCCGCGACCACTGCCCGGCACCACGGCTTAGCCTGCGGGCACTCCGCGGCCTCAGCCAGCGACTCGGCCACTGAGGAGACAAACTGCTCTTGCCCAGGTATGACACGCAGGGCGAGAACCTCCGCGCGGTTCCCGTCGCAGATCTCCTCGAGAGTCACCCCCACAGCCGTGAGCACACAGACGGTCCCACCGCCAGCCAGGTACCTAAAGGCCAGCAAAGGCTTCGACAGCAACAAGATTGGAACGCTTCCGAACGCACGCATCTGGTTGATATGTAGGTGATCGTGAGGCACCAGGATCGAGGTGCACTGCGCCTCGATCACCTACATGATCAGGCATTATGCCGCCGAAGGGCAGTGATCTGGTCTTTGATCACCGGCATAATGCCGCGTGGAGTGCGCGCGACGTCAGCGCGGGGCAAGATCACCCTGCCAAGACCGTCACCGGGTTGTTGGCTCCCCGAGTCGGAGGGTTGCGACCATGGTTCACCCCACACAGCCAGTTCTAACGTTCCGTCTGACATCGTGTCAGAGTACGCATGCACGGGATTCGTAAGGCTCAGGCCCGCAGGCCGGTGAGATCCCGGGCGATGATGGTCTTCATGATCTCCGACGTGCCGCCGTAAATCGTCTGCACCCGCGCGTCGGCGTAGGCCCGGGCGATCGGGTATTCGTTCATGTAGCCGTAGCCGCCGAACAGCTGCAGGCAGCGGTCCAGGACGCGCTTTTGCACCTCGGTCGCCCACAGCTTGGCCTTGGCCGCGTCCACCGCGGTGAGCTCGCCCGCGTTCAGGGACAGGATGGCCTTGTCTACGTAGGCCTCAAGCACGTCGGTTTCGGTCACGACCGAAGCCAGCTCGAAGGCGGTGTTCTGGAAGGCCGCGATGGGCTGGCCGAACGCGGTGCGCTGGGTGGTGTAGTCCACCGTCCAGCCGATGGCCGCGCGGGCCGAGGCCGCTGCCATGACCGCGATGGACAGCCGCTCGCGGGGCAGCCGTTCCATCAGGTGCACGAAGCCGCCGCCCTCGCGGCCTAGCAGGTTAGCGGAGGGCACACGGACGTCGTCGAAGAACAGCTCGGCAGTGTCCTGGCCGTGCAGGCCGATCTTGTCGAGCTTGCGGCCGCGGGTGAAGCCGGGCATGCCCCGCTCGACCACGAGCAGGCTGATGCCGCGCGAGCCGGCCTCCGGGTCGGTCCGCGCCACCACGATGACCAGGTCGGCGTTGATGCCGTTGGTGATGAACGTCTTGGCGCCGTTGACGATCCAGTCCTCGCCGTCCTTGACGGCCGTGGTGTGGATGCCTTGCAGGTCGCTGCCGGCACCCGGTTCGGTCATGGCGATGGCGCCGATGGCCTCGCCGGAGGCCATTGGCGGCAGCCAGCGCTCCTGCTGCTCCTCGGTGGCCAGGTCCACGATGTACGGGATGGCGATGTCATCCTGCAGGCCGAAGCCCGAGCTGACCGAGCCCGCGCCGGCTCTGGCCAGCTCCTCGGTCACCACGGCCCGGAAGCGGTAGTCCTCCGTGCCCAGGCCGCCGAACCGCTCCGGGATCAGGTGCCCGATGATGGACTGCTTGCCGGCCGCGAGCCAGGCCGACCGGTCGACGTTGCGCTCGGCCTCCCAGCGCTCGGCGTTCGGCTCGACCTCGCGCTTGATGAAGGCCTGGACGACCTCGCGGAACGCCTCGTGGTCGGTGTCGTAGAGGTTCCTGCGCACGTCTTAATTTCCTTTCTTTACTTTCCCTGCCATACGGGGGCACGCTTCTCGGCGAACGCCCGGGCGCCCTCTTGCGCATCCTGCGAGCTGAAGACCGGCTCCATCAGCTTGTTCGCCCGGTCCCAGCGCTCGTCCGCGGACCAGCCGCCCCCCTGGTGGGCGATTTCCTTGGTGGCGATCAGGGCCAGCGGGCCGTTGGCCGCGATCTTCTCGGCGAGCTCGATGGCCTTGCTCACGGCCTGACCGTCGTCGACGACGTGATTGACCAGGCCGACAGCGGCGGCTCGGGGCGCGTCCAGCGGGTCGCCGGTCAGCAGCATCTCCAGCGCGATGGCCCGCGGGATCCGCTGGGCCAGCAGCAGGGCCCCGCCCGCGCCGGCCACCAGCGAGCGCTTGACCTCGGGCACACCGAACCGGGCCGAGGCACCCGCGATGACCAGGTCGCAGGCCAGCAGCAGCTCGAACCCGCCGGCCAGGGCCCAGCCCTCGGCCGCGCCGATCAGCGGCTTGCGCGGCGGGGTCTCGGTGATGCCACACAACCCGCGGCCGCGGAACGATGGCCTTTCGCCCTTGAGGAATGCCTTGAGGTCCATGCCCGCCGAGAACACCCCGCCGGTCCCGGTGAGCACCCCGGCCCGCAGGTCCGGGTCCGCGTCCAGCTCGTCGGCCGCATCGCGGATACCCGCCGCGACCGCCGCGTTCAGCGCATTCTTGGCCTCCGGCCGGTTGATCGTGATGACCTGGACCGCGCCGCGTCGCTCGACCAGTACCTCGTCGCTCATACCGTCTCCACCTGCTAGGACTTCGCTGGGGCTCTCTGGGCTGGGGTTTCCCTGGGTTTCCCGGGCCGGCTTTCCGCTTTTCCCGGAAAAAGTAAGATCATTTTATCGAATGGGCCTGCGCGGGAATAGGTATGGGCGGCAGGCAGGCCCGGGACGGCCGACGGCGGGATCGGGTCGGCCGGCGGCAGGGAGTCGACGAGGGCGAAAATGCCCTCGGCGAAACGGAGGGTGAGGCGGGCCAGTTCGGCCTGGTCGTACTCGCTCCAGCCCGCGAAGACCTCGGCCAGGATGCGGCGCCGGCCCTGGTTGACGGCCTCGACCAGGCGATGGCCGTCGGGGGTCGCCTCGGCGGTCTTGACCCGGCGGTCGCTCGCCGCCTCGCCGCGGCTGACCAGGCCGGCCCGCTCCAGGCGGGCGAGCGAGCGGCTGATCTTGGGGTGGTTCTGCTCGAGGAGTTCGGCCAGTTCGAGAACGCCGATCGGCCCGCGCAGGTCGACATGGACCAGGAGGCTGACCAGTTCAGGATCGAGCGTGACCCCGGCCCGGTCCAGAATGAGCGCGCGGAAGCGGGGGCGGGAGGTGCGCTCGAGTATCGCCAGCCAGACTTCGAAGTAGTCGCCGGTGGCTGCGGCTTCATGGGAGGTGGGGTCGGAGCCGGCGGTGCTGGCGTGATCGGCGGTGCTGCTGGCTTGGTCGGCGGTCATTCCGTTCAGTATGCACGGATTTCTTGGGTTTTATGATTTCCGTTCATAGTGAACGGATTTTCCGGACGAGCACGGGAAGAGCGACATGAGCAATGCAGAGATGCATGCCGCTGTGCTGCAAG
>JBAPYC010000926.1:0-14360 GCA_049284535.1 Streptosporangiaceae bacterium | reverse complement strand
GGCAGCAGCCCGAGCAGCATGGCCAGGCCCTCGCGCACCACCCGCTGGTCGTCCGCGGCCAGCACGCGGATCCGGCCGGCGCTCACGCGGGCACCCGCAGCTGGACGCGATAGCCACTCCCGGCCGGGCCGGCGGTCAGGCTGCCGCCCAGCAGCTCCGCGCGTTCCTTCATCCCGGTGAGCCCGTAACCGCCGGACGGAGCCGGGATGGGCGAGGCTGGCGTGCGGGCGGCGGCGCAGTCCTGCACGACCAGGGTCACCTCGTCCGGGAGATACTCAAGCCGGACCTCGACCCGGTCCGGCCGGGCGTGCTTGCGCACGTTGGTCAGGGCCTCCTGGGTCACCCGGTACAGCGCCAGCCGCACCGCCGAGGCCAGCTCGCGGGCAGGCCCCGAGATGGTGAAGGTACAGGGCACGCCGGTGTCGGCCTGGAACGCCCCGGTCAGCGTGGCCAGCCGGTCCGGTCCGGGCAGTTCCTCATCGCGGAGCATGCCGATGGCCCGGCGGGCCTCGTCCAGGCCGCTCTTGGCCAGCTCGTGGGCGCGGTCGATGGTGCCGGCCAGCCGCTCGTCGGCCGGGTTGGACACCGCGAGCAGCCGGGCCCCTTCCAGCTGGAGCAGCAGCCCGGACAGGGAGTGGGCCAGCACGTCGTGCATGTCGCGGGCCAGCCGCTGCCGTTCGGCCAGCGCGGCCGCGCGCAGTTCGGCGCCGCGGCTCTGCTCGAGCTGGAGCAGCAGCTGCTCGGTCTGCGCCTCCTGAATACGGATCCGCCGGCCGAACAGCACGATCATGTAGATGGCGGCCAGCGGGAGCACGTTGATCAGCAGCTCCAGCGGGCCCTGATGCCGGGCCTGCCGGCTGAACGCCTCGGCCACCAGCAGGAACACGAGGCACGCAGTGAGCATCACGACGCTGCTGCGGCCGGGGATAATGCGGGCCGCGATGCCGACCGCGATCAGCAGACCGACGGCCCCGGCCCCCCCGGGCTGCAGCCACACCAGCACCGACGAGCTCACGATGAGCAGGAGCAGGACCGGCAGCAAGCTCCAGGCCGCGGCGCGGCGGATGGCAAGAGCGGCGAATCCGCCGACCGTGGCGAGGGCGAAGCCGGCCAGGGCCAGGGTCACGCCGAGCGAGGCGCCGTGCAGCCCGGCTCCGGGCTTGGTCTGGGCGGTGGCGACCACCACGAGCACCAGTGCCCCGAACCCGACTGGCAGGACCCGGCGCAGCAGGGCCTCGCGGCCGGCCCGGGCGTGCCGCAGGGCGGCCAGGGTCGGCAGCGCCGAGTCGGCCTCTGGCAGCGGGGGCTGGGCAGTCACGCTAGCCAGCCTACGTATGCGGCCGCCGCCCGTCGCCGGCACCAGGGTGGAGCCGGCGTCTCCACCCCCGGGTGGTCTTTTCCGTCTCCGGGCCTAACGCGAACATCAGCCGCCGCGCCGAAGACCCCCGGCCGCGATCGGACCAGGCTGAAGGGCGTCGGAAGGAGAAGACATGTTGTTCGGAGTTCCCCCGGCCCTCCGGGCCGTCCTCGGCGTCGTCCTGCTGGTCCTCGGGCTGCTGCTGCACATGGTGCTGCTGGAGGTGGCCGGCGCCGCGGCCATCGTGATCAGCGCTTACCTGTGGCTGAGCCACCGAACAGGCGGGGCCCGGTGAGCACCATCGTGGTCGAGGACCTGGTCAAGCGCTTCGGTGGCTTCACCGCCGTCGACGGCGTCAGCTTCAGTGCCGCGGCCGGGGAGGTCACCGCCCTGCTCGGGCCAAACGGAGCGGGCAAGACCACCACCATCGAGATCCTCGAGGGCTTCCAGGCGCCAACCTCCGGTACCGTCCGCGTGCTCGGCACCGACCCGCAGGCCCGGGGCGGCACCGGCCGGGCCTGGCGGGCCCGGATCGGCCTGGTCCTGCAGTCGACCAGCCTGGACGCCCAGCTCACGGTGACCGAGGCGCTGACGCTATATGGCGGCCTGTACCCAGCCCCGCGACCGGTGGGCGACGTCCTCGACGTCATCGACATGGCCACGGATGCCCGGACCCGGATCGGCGCGCTGAGCGGGGGCCAGCGCCGCCGGGTGGATCTGGGCATCGCGATCATCGGCCAGCCGGAGATGCTGTTCCTGGACGAGCCGACCACCGGGCTGGACCCAGAAGCCCGGCGGCGCCTCTGGGATGTCATCGAGAACCTGATCGCGGGCGGCACCACCGTGCTGCTCACCACCCACTACCTGGACGAAGCCCAGCGGCTGGCCCGCCGGGTCATCTTGCTGGCCGACGGCCGGGTGGCGGCCGACGCCTCCCCGGACGAGCTGCGGGCCATGGGCGGGGCGCCGGTGATCCGCTACCGGCTGCCCGCATCCGCGCCGGAGCTGCCCGCGCAGCTGGCCGGGCACGTAACCAGCGGCGAGCTCGAGATGCCGTCGGCCGACGTGACCGCGGATCTGGCCGCGCTGACCGGCTGGGCCCGGGACAACCACCTGGACCTGACCGGGCTCGAGGTCGGGTCGCCCAGCCTGGAGGACGCCTACCTGGCACTTACCAGCGAGAAGAAAGGACCCTCCCAGCATGGATGACATCGTGCGGCTGCCGGGGGTGGCGCCGGTCATCGCCAGCCAGGCCCGCTACCAGGTGACCTTGCTGCTGCGCAACCCGCGCACGCTCATGGCCGGGGTAGTCCTGCCCGGGGCGCTGCTCGCGCTGCAGCTGGGCCGGGTGCAGCGCATCGGCCAGGGCGCGGCCGCGGACCTGCTCGCGGCCCGCGTGGCCGGGCTGGTGGTACTGGGCGCGATGAGCGTGGCCTACCTGACCTATGCCGTGTCCCTGGTGGTGGCCAGGGAAGAGGGCATACTGCGCCGGTGGCGCGCGACACCGCTGCCGTCCTGGGGCTTCTTCGCCGGGCGGATCGTCGCCGCCGTGCTGGTGACCGACGCGGCCGCGCTGATCCTGGTCCTGGTCGGGGTGGCCATGGCCGGGCTGCACCTGACCGGCGCCGCCATCGGCGCCCTGCTGATAGCCAGCACGGTCGGCGGCCTGGCCCTGGCCGCCGCCGGGACCGCGGTCACCCCGCTGCTCACGTCCGCGCAGGGCGCCAACCAGCTGCTCGCGCTGACCTACATCCCGCTGATCATCTTCTCCGGGGGGTTCGGCACCCTGAACGGGCTGCCGCACTGGCTGAGCACGCTGATGACCTATCTGCCCGCCCAGCCCATGATCGACGCGGTGACCCGGGCGCTGCTGTACGGGACGCTGAACGGGCGGGACCTGGCCGTGCTGGCCGCGTGGGCGGTGAGCGCCCTGCTGGTCTCGGTGCGCTTCTTCAGGTGGGACCCGCACCGGCCGCGGCACGCACGTGCTGGCGGGGCGGCCCACCCGGCGCGTTCGGCCTGATTCCGCTAGTGCAGCCGCGCAGTAATCCCTGATGGGTGCGCGGCGGGCGGTTTCGTTACTCCGCGTATTCGGTGAGGTGAACGATGGCGGCGGTGTCGTAGTCCTCGACGGCGCTGCCGAAGAGCTGGCCGCCGGGCAGGACCGCGGGCTCGTAGGTCTCGGTGGCGGGGTCGTAGAGGGCGAAGCCCCAGTCGTCGTCGCCGAGGTACTCGATGCGGCAGCCGGATTTCCTCGTCGGTGTCGTCCCCGGGCGCGGCCCAGGCGGCCATGTAGCCGAGCGAGCCGCGCCGCCGGATGGTGATTTCCTGCAGCTCAGGGTGGGTGAGGGACGCGTGGTGGTCCACGGTTCCCTCAGTGTCCTCCTTGACGCGCTTGGACGGTACGCATGGGTTCCGGTGTCGCCGGCGCCTGGGCGTCTTTCCCTGCGGGGCCGGCGTTCCCGTTTCCCCTCCCTCCTCGCCCGGGATGCGGAATCCTTCCGGGATACCAGCATGATCCGTGAGGAGAGCCAGATGCCAGGACGGCCGGCCGTGCCGGTGCGGATGACCATCAAGCGGGAGCGGAAGCTGCGGCAGATCATCAATGCGGGCACGATCCCGCAGCGGCTGGTGCTGCGGGCCAGGATCGTGATGGCCGCCGCGGCCGGGGACCCGAACGCGAAAATTGCCCGTGACCTGGGCTGCACCGAGAACACGGTGCGCCAGTGGCGCGGCCGGTTCGCCCGCCAGGGCAGCCGGGGGATCTTCGATAAGCGCCGTCCCGGGCGGCGGGAGACCCACGGGCCCAGCGCCCGGCTCGCGATCGTCGCGACCGCCACCTCGATCCGGCCGGACGGGGAGTCCTGCTGGTCCCAGGCCATGATTGCCCGTCACCTGGGCGGACGCGGCCTGGCGGTATCCCGGGCCACGGTCGGCCGGGTCCTGGCCGACGCGCACGTCCGCCCGCACAAGGTCCGCGGCTGGCTCAACCGCGCCGACGACCCGCAGTTCTGGATCCAGGCCGGGGCGGTGTGCCGCCTCTACCTGCACCCCGAGCCCGGCACCGTCCTGATCAGCATCGACGAGAAGACCGGCATCCAGGCGAAAACGCGCAGGCACCCCGACGTCCCGGCGGCCCCGGGCCGGGACGCCCGCCGCGAGTTCGAGTAGGTCCGCCACGGCACCGTCTCCATCATCGCCGCGATGAACGTCTCGACCGGGCAGGTCATCAGCCAGCGGATCCGGAAGAACGACTCCGTCACCTTCATGAAGTTCCTCGCCATGCTCGACCAGCACACCGCCCCCGGCCTGCGGATCCGCCTGATCATGGACAACGGCTCCAGCCACACCTCCCGGGCCACCAGGGCCTGGATCAAGGCCCAACCCAGGTTCGACGTCACGTACACGCCCAAGCACGCATCGTGGCTCAACATCGAGCAATGGTTCAGCATCCTGGCCCGCAAGCTCCTGCGGCGCGGCAGCTTCGAGTCCCAGGAAGACCTGGAGAACCAGATCACCGGGTTCACCATCGGCTACAACAAGACCGCGCACCCCTGGAAATGGAAGTACGACGCCGACGCTGAGCACGCCCGGTACCTCCAGCGCCACCCCGAGAAAGCGAGCGTCACCCAGGCCCCGCCGGACACAACCGGACGTGGCGAGGAACCCCTCAGGGATCGTGATCTGCTGCCCCCACGGCATGGGTTGAGCTCCGATCAGCGGTGCTTGTGAGCCAACTGCTCCGCTAGCCTGCAGATCAACTGCCGCGCTTCCGGTGGGCTGGTGACCTCTATGCGGTCGCTGAACTGCAGTAGCTGCCGTACCCCGTTGAGGTGCTCGAAGGCGATCGTGACGGTCGCGCGCCCGCCCTCGTTGCTGGAGGCGGTGGTATCGGAGACGGTGGTGTTGTCGCGGGCGACCGGGCCTGGGACCACCGAGCGCAGCCGGCTGCCGAGGATCCGCCGGGCGATATCGACGCGGTCGGCGTCGAGCAGCGCGGTGACGGTGATCTCGTGCCGGGATTCGAGGGAGCGGCCGAGCTCGGCGGCGGTTCCCGCGAGGGTCGCGCCGGCGCGGAGACGGCGTGTCTCGGCGAGTAGTTCCCAGTGCTCCAGGCGGGTGAGCGCGTACATTCGCGGGCGGGACTCGCTGTCGGCGATCAGGTACCACCGCTCTGCCCGCAGCAGCAGCCCGTAAGGATCGACAACGTACACCTGGGACTCCGCCGCGCCGCTGTGCCGGTACCTGATGCGCAGGCGGCGCGCCAGGCGCAGGTCACGGGCGAGGCTCGCCACATCGGGCGACTCGTCGGCGGCGAACCAGCCGCGGTTGTCCACGGTCAAGACGTCAGACAGGGCCAGCGGCGGGTCGCCGCGCAGTGGCGCACGGCGCTTGGCCGTGAGCTTGCCCGCCGCCGACCGGGCCGCGGTCTCGGCGCCGAGTCGCGCTGCCCGGCCGAGGTCAAGCCCGACAGCGCGGAGCACATCGGCTTCTGAGGCTGTCAGCTTCGACAGGTCGGCCTGGCTCCCAGGCAGCAGGCTGATCCCGCCGTACTTCCCACGTTCGGTAAGCACGGGAATGTCGGCGTCGATGAGGGCTTGGATATCGCGCAAGATCGTCCGGACGGAGACGCCGAATTCTGCGGCCAGGGCCTCGGCGGTCGTCACCCGGCGCACCTGCAGCACGGCGAGCAGGGCGATCAATCGCTGCGGTTTGCCGCTCATCGCCAGCTCCTCGCGAGGACATGACAGGTTCTGTCATATTCTCGCGCAACTCTGGTCATGCGGCCGAGAAGCGGCCGCGCATGATCAGAGTGGGAGCACCGGCTATGACCGCACCGAACCTTTTCATCGTCTACGTCACCGACATCGAGCGGGCGACGAACTTCTACCGCGACCTGTTCGAGATCGAGCCGGTCATGATCACCCCGCGCTACGTGCCGTTCGAGGTAGCCCCGGGCGTGATCTTCGCGCTGTCGAACAGAGGCGGCGAGCAGGTCGATCCGAAGACCCCGCGATCCTTCGTGGTCGGCCTGATGGTGCCCCGCACGGAGGCCGCCGTCGATGACGTCTTCGCCGCCTGGACAGCCAAGGGCGTCACCGTCGCGGAGGAACCGCACGACGAGATCTTCGGCCGCACCTTCGCTATCACGGACCCCGACGGCAACCCCATCTGCGTCACCCCGGTGGACTGACTCAGCCGGAGCGGGCGCACACCATGACGCCGCTGCCGTGGTCCATGCGGAAGGAATGCCAGCCGGGCAGCGCCCCAAGGCGTGCGACGAGCTCATCGACGCTCGCCTGGTGGTCCGGTGTCCAGCTCGGCAGCGGGAGCAGGTCGTCGGCCAGGTAGCAGCCGCCGGGCGCGACCAAGGCGAGCACCCTCGTCCACGTGCGTGAACTTGCCTGGCCAGGTGTCGGCGAAGACCAGGTCTTAGCGGTCCTCCCGGGTGACGGCGGCGGTGAGCCAGTCGCCCCCGTCGGCGATCACCCACTCGACGCGCGGGTCGGCGATCTCCTCCCGCGCTATGTCCGACAGCGGCTGCGACAGTTCGACGGTGACGGACGTGACGGCCGCGTTCATGCCAGCCAGCAGGAACGCGGTGCCCAGGCCCGTGCCGGTGCCGAGTTCGAGGATGGCGCCGCCGGGCTTGGCGGCCGCGAGGGCGGTGAAGAGCCGGCCGTCTTCCGCCGCCGAGGACATGGTGAAGCCCTCGGCGGCGGCCCGGCGCCGGAGTCGCCCGGTGAGCTCGGTCATCGCGCGAGCTCGTGGCCGGCGCTCGCATCGACGTGGCTGGGGACCGGGTCGTGCCGGTCGCCTACGGTCGAAGTACCAGTCGGCTCCAGGAGCAGGAGCAGGAGCAGGAGCTGGGTCGGGACCGGGACGAAGGGCTGGGGCTTCGCCGCCACCGAGACCTACGAGCCTTCGGTCCTGCCCGGCGGCCAGCCCTTCGGCAGCGCCGTCGAGGCCTACGACACCGCCGCCATCGTCCACCTCACCGAATACGCGGAGTAACGAAACCGCCCACCGCGAACCCCTCAGGGATTACTGCGCGGCTGCACTAGTGGCGGACCGGCCAGCCCCCCGCTTCCAGGGCCACCAGCAGCGGCGGCACCTCGGCCGGGCGCACCGCGAGCTCGGCCACGCCGGCCGGCAGCCCGGGCGAGTGCTCGATCCGGACGTCCTCGATGTTGACGCCGGCCGTCCCGGCGGCGTGGAACAGCCGGGCCAGCTCGCCCGGCTGGTCGCGGATGACGACCTGGACGACGGCGAAATCCGGGGCCTGGCCGCCGTGCTTACCGGGGATCCGCGACACCCCGGCCTGGCCGCGGTCGAGCAGGCCGGCCATGACCTGGCTGCCCTCGGTGCCGTCGGCCCCCTCGGATGTCTGGATCTCGGCTGTCTGGATCAGGGCCCGGGCCGCCTCGGCCAGGTCCGCGGCCACTTCGGCCAGCACCTCGGCCACCGGGGCGGCGTTGGCCGCCAGGATCTGGATCCACAGCGCGGTGTCCCCGGCCGCGATCCTGGTCACGTCGCGCAGGCCCTGCCCGGCCAGGTCGAGGGCCTGGGCGGGCGCGGGCTCGAGCCGGGCCGCCATGGCCGCGGCCACCACGTGCGGGGCGTGCGAGATGAGCGCCACCCAGCGGTCGTGTGCGGCCGGGTCGGCGCGAATGGGCACCGCGCCGCACGCCCGGACCAGCTCCGTGACCGCGTCGACGGCCGCGGCGGCGGTGTCCGGGCCGGGGCACAGGGCCCAGGTCCGGCCGAGGAACAGGTCGGCGCGGCCGGCGGCCGGGCCGTGCTTCTCCCGCCCGGCCATGGGGTGCCCGGGCACGTAGCTCGTCATGTCGCAGCCAGCGGCCCGGGCCTGGGCCACCGGGAGCTGCTTGACGCTGGCCACGTCGGTGTACCAGTGGGCCAGGCCGCGCCGCTGAGCAGCGGCCAGGGTGGCCGCCACCGCCTCCGGGGGCACCGCGATCACCGCCACATCGGCTGCGCCGGTCCCGGGCAGCCCCGTCTCAGGCAGCAGCTCCCCGGCACCCAGGTTGGCTGCCAGCCGGGCCGACTCCGGATCCCGGTCGGTCAGCCAGACCGCGGCGCCGTGCTCGCGCAGCGCGAGCGCGATCGAGGTCCCGATCAGCCCCGTCCCGACGACCGCGACCCGCACGTTACTGGGCGATGTCAAGCCGGAGCGCGGTCGCGCCGCGCAGGTACACATGCTGGATGGCCGAGCGCGGCCGGTCCGTCTCCACGTGCGCCATCAGCCGGACCACGCGGGGCATGGCCCCGGGCACGGCGATCTCGCAGGCGCACATGAGCGGCACATCGTGGAAGCCGATCTTGCGCGCGGCCAGCGCGGGGAACTCGGCGGTCAGGTCGGGCGTGGCCGTGAACAGGACGCTGATGACGTCGTCGGTGGTGAGCTCGTTGCGCGACATCACCTCGCTGACCAGTTCGGCCGTGGCTTCGAGGATCGCGTCCCGGTCGGCCGTCTCCAGCTGCACCGCGCCGCGCACTGCCCTGACTGTCATGAGCCCTCCCATCGCCCCACAGGTTACAGGCCGACGGCCGCGTACAGCTCGCCGATCTCCCTGGTGCTCAGCTCGCGTGAGACACCCGGTTTGAGCTGGCCCAGCTTGATCGGGCCCACGTCGGTGCGGACCAGGCGGCTGACCGGATGGCCGGTCGCGGCCAGCATCCGCCGCACGATGTGCTTGCGCCCCTCGTGCAGGGTGACCTCGACCAACGTCCGGTTCCCGGACCGGTCGACCAGCCGGAACCGGTCGGCGCTGGCCACGCCGTCGTCGAGCTCGACGCCGGTGGCCAGGCGGCGGCCCAGATCCTTGGGCACCGGCCCGCTCACCTCGGCCAGGTAGGTCTTGGCCACCTCGAAGCTGGGGTGGGCCAGCCGGTGGGCGAGCTCGCCGTCGTTGGTGAGCAGCATCAGGCCCTCGGTGTCGTAGTCGAGCCGGCCGATGTGGAACAGCCGCTCGGCCCGGTCGCCGAGGAAATCGGCCACGGTCGCGCGGCCCCGCGAGTCCGACATGGCGGTCAGCACCTTGGGCGGCTTGTTGAAGGCCAGGTAGACCAGACCCGGCTTGGCCGGGATGCGCTTGCCGTCGACCTTGATGATCTGGTGGTCGGGGTCGACCCGTGCGCCGAACCGGCGGACGGTCTCACCGTCAACCTCGACCCGGCCCGCGCCGATGAGCTCCTCGCAGTACCGGCGGCTGCCGACCCCGGCCCCGGCTAGCACCTTCTGCAGCCGGACCCCGCCCGGTACGTCGGTCAGGGAGTCCCGTTCGCCGTCGTAGCCGAAGTCCTCGTCGTCCTCGTCGCCGTTGCCGCCGACGTTACGGTCGGGAGTTCTCATCGTCGATGTCCTCAATGTCCTCCGGCAGGAACGGCGCCAGGTCCGGCAGGTCCTCGAGACTGGCCAGGCCCAGCCGCTCCAGGAAGTACCCGGTGGTCCGGTACAGGATGGCCCCGGTCTCAGAATCCGTCCCCGCCTCTTCGGTCAGGCCGCGCAGCACCAGGGTGCGCATGACCCCGTCGCAGTTGACCCCGCGCACCGCCGACACCCGGGCGCGGCTCACCGGCTGCCGGTACGCCACGACGGCCAGCGTCTCCAGCGCGGCCTGGGTCAGCCGGACTTCCTGGCCATCGCTGACGAAACGCTCGACCAGCGGCGCGCAGTCCTCGCGGGTGTAGAACCGCCAGCCGCCCGCGATCTCCCGCAGGTCAAAACCCCGGTCCTCGGCCCGGTAGGAGGCGGCCAGGTCACGCAGCTCGGCCTCCACGTCGTTCCGGGGGCGCTCGGTGACCTGGGCCAGCACCACCACCTGCACCGGCTCATCGGCGACCAGCAGGATCGCCTCCAGGCTGGCCCGCAGGCCGGGACCAGGATCGGGGTCGGCGTCGGTGCTGACCGGGGCCCCCGTGGTCTCAGAAGGTGCGGTCTCAGTGGGTGTCATCCCGGGGGGCAGGTCAGGTTGGCTGCTCATGGCTCGTCGTCGCTTTCCGTCAGCTCACTGACGCTATCAGTGCTTGCGTTGCCCGTCCACGTCACGTAGAGCTCACTGAGCGGGGCCACCTGCTCGAAGGACACCGCGGCCTCGCGGTACAGCTCAAGCAGGGCCAGGAACGAGGCCACCACCTCATAGCTGCCCGCGGCGTTGGCGGTCAGCTGGCGGAAGCTGGCCCGGCCCAGCTCAGCCAGCCGGGTCGCGATGATCCGGGCCTGGTCCCGGACGCTGATCACGGGCGAGTGGATGTGCTCGGTGTCGACCGTGGGCGCGACTTTGGGCGTGAGCGCGAGCGCGGCCAGCCGGGCGAACTCCGCCGGTCCCAGGCCGAGCAGCACTTCGGGCAGGAGTTCGGCGAATCGCGGCTCGAGCGGGACCCGGCGCGGGAACCGGCGGGCGGCCGCGGTCATCCGGGCGGCGAAGATGCTCGCGACCTCCTTGTAGGCCCGGTACTGCAGGAGCCGGGCGAACAGCAGGTCACGGGCCTCGAGCAGGGCGAGGTCTTCCTCGTCCTCGACCTCGCCCGAGGGCAGCAGCCGGGCCGCCTTCAGGTCGAGCAAGGTGGCCGCGACCACCAGGAAGTAGCTCACCTGGTCCAGGTCCCAGCCGTCGGTACGATGCGAGATGTAGGCGATGAACTCGTCGGTGACCTGGGAGAGCGCCACTTCGGTGATGTCCAGCTTGTGCTTGGAGATCAGGGCCAGCAGCAGGTCGAAAGGGCCCTCGAACACGTCCAGGTGGACCTGGAAGGCGGATCCGGTGCCTGGCCCGGCGTCGCCCGGGCCCGCGTCATCCGGGCCGAGGTCGGTGCCGTCTACGCTCACGGTCATGACGGTAGCCGGGCCGGAGCCCTGCTAGGGCACGGATTGACGTGACCTGGGAACGGCGCCGGGCAGTAAACCGTCAGCTGTGGACACGGCCGGGCTGACCCCGGCTGCGGTTCCGGCTGCGGCGTTCTCAGCAGCGGGGCTGGCGTCAGCGCTGATGCCGACGGCCTTGTCCTTGCTGGCGACACGGCGGGCCAGCAGGCTTTCCCGGCCGCGGGCGTCGAGATCGGCGAGCAGAACCGCGATGGCCTCGCGGACGATCCGGCCACGGTCGGCCGTGGCGCCGTAGCGCAGCAGGGCGAGCCGGGCACGTTCCAGGTCAAGTAGTTCCTCGGCGGACAGGTAGACGGTGATCTTCTGAGTGTGCTTCTCCCGGCCACTGGCCTGGCGCTCATCTCCCCCGTCTGGGCCGGGGGCGGCGGGCCGCAGGAGCTCAGCGACCCCAGGAAGGCTTACTCTGCGTGATCTTCCCCTGCCTGTCGCCACCGCTCCAGTACCTCCTTGGCCAGCTCCCGGTAGGAATTAGCTCCCATTGATCCGGAATCGAAGCTGGTAATAGGCTCTCCGGCCACCGTAGCGTCCGGGAACCGCACCGTGCGGTTGATTACAGTATGAAAAACCTGGTCGCCGAAGCCGTTAACCATGCTGGCCAGCACCTCGCGGGTGTGAAGCGTGCGGGAGTCGTACATTGTCGCCAGCAGGCCGTCAATCGTCAGCTTTCTGTTCAGGCGGCGCGAGACCTTCTCGATGGTCTCCATCAGCAGGGCCACACCGCGCATGGCGAAGTACTCGCACTCGAGCGGGATGATGACGCCGTTGGCGCACGCGAGCGCGTTGACGGTGAGCAAGCCGAGCGACGGCTGGCAGTCGATCATGACCACGTCGTATTCGGGCAGAATGGGCTGCAGTACCCCGCCCAGCACGTACTCCCGGCCGACCTCGTGCACCAGCTGGACCTCGGCGCCGGACAGGTCGATGTTGCTCGGCAGCAGGTCCATCCCGTCGACACCCGTCTTGTGCAGGACATCATGCGGGGTGATGTCGCGCTCCATGAGCAGGTTGTAGACGGTGGCGTCGATGTCGTGCGGCTGGATGCCGAGCCCGACCGAAAGGGCGCCCTGCGGGTCGAAGTCGACCAAGAGCACCCGGCGGCCCTGCTCGGCCAGCGCCGCCCCGAGGTTGATCGTGGTCGTGGTCTTTCCGACGCCGCCCTTCTGGTTACAGACCGCGATGGTCCGGGCCGGGCCATGCTCCAGGATCGGCTCGGGTTGGGGAAAGGCAGAATACGGCCGCCCGGTCGGGCCAAGCTCACCTGCCTGGGGCTCTATCACGCGCGTCGCTGCCACCAGCGCAAACCTCCCGTGCTAAGGCCGGGACGATGCCCACGGAACCTGCGATGGACTCTAGGGCCTGGGTTGGGCGCCGGCAAGCAGGCTCGCCGTATAAGCCCGATATCCGCCGGCAGGCTCTCTCCCGGTGCAACCGTCCGCAGCCGTGCGGTGTTATGCCATACGTGAACCCGGCGGCGCGTGAGCCCGGCGGCCAGGGTTATCCGCTGGCGTCCTGGAGGTTATCCCACCATGGCGGCGGATTCCCGGCCGGCGGGTGGGCGGGGCCGGAGTCGGCGACGGTGTGCTCGGCCGGCGCCGGGCCGCTGGGGTGCCCGGTCTGGCGGCCATCCGGGTGCTCGCTGGCGTCGAGCGGCGCGGCGGGGAACTGGCTTTCCGGCGACTCGGCGCCCGGGTGCACGCCCACCGGGTACTCGTGGCCTGGCAGCAGCCGGATCCCGGTCCCGGCCGGGAAGGCGCCGGGCAGCTCCAGGTGGGCTCGCTTGGTCAGGGTCTCGATGTCGTGGACGGTCAGCGTGACCCCGGCGGCGCAGCGGCCTGCGTGGACCGTGCTGAGCCGGCCGCTGGTAATACCGGCCACCAGGGCCTCGACGTCGAAGATGATCGACAGGCCGAGCCGCAGGGAGCCTACCCGCTTGCCGTCGATCAAGATGCCCACCGAGGGCTGCTGGGCGGTGGCGATCCGGTGCGGCGGCAGGCTGACCAGCTCCCGGCTGCTCAGCAGGGTCAGCGTGCGCCGCGCGGCCGCGGTGATCTCCTTGTGCTCGCGCCAGCCGGACACCAGCACGCCGAGCAGGTCCACCTTGAGCAGCCCGGCCGCCGCGACCGTGGCCTCCCGGACGGCAGCCTGGCGGGCCGTGCGGGACAGCCGCTTCAGCGCGTGCCCCAAGTCGCCGCCGCTGGACAGGATGTGGCGGGTCAGCGCCTCGGGAGCCTCGGCGGACGGGCCGAACAGCATCTCCGCGGCGCTGCGCGGCCAGGCCCCGGCCGCTGGGTCCGGGGGGGCTGGGTCCGGGGGGCTGGGTCCGGGACGGCTGGGTCCGGCGCGGCCGTGATCATGAGGGGATCTCCTCGATGGTGGTAACGACGGCCGCGGGGTGGAGCTCGATCCGGACCGTGTGGAGTTCTTCCAGCCCGGTCTCCTCGATCGTCACCGGCGCCGGCCCGCCCGGGTCGGGCACGGCACGAACCTCACCCGGCGGCGGCAGCGGCTTGGGATGAAGCCGCCGCACGCCCAGCAGCACGGCTCCGGCGATGGCCCCGACGGCGACCACCGCGAGCGAGATGATGACCGGCTTGGGCGCCGTCTTGTTCGCGGTCAGGGCGCCGCCCGCGACCGGCTCGGCCGAGGCCACGCCGGACGACGCGCTCATCTTCCCGCTGGCGCCCATCGCGGTCACGACGAAGTAGTACGTGGTGCCGTTGGTCAGCCCGCTCACCGTGGCGCTCGTCCCGGTCGTGCTGGCCACGGGGCTGGCGCTGCGGAAGGTGGGGCTGGTTCCCTGGTACACGTGATAGCTGGCCGCCCCGGCGACCGCCGTCCAGGACAGGCTCACCTGGGAGTTGCCCGCGGTCGCGGTCAGTCCCGCCGGCCGGCCGGGAGCCCCGGGCACGCCTGCCGCTCCGGCGCCTGAGGTCTGCGACGCCGACGCCGAGGCCGGCGGCGACGCGGAGCTGGTGGCCGAGACCGGGGTAGCGGGCACCTCATCCGTGGCCTTGCCCTGATGGCCGGCGCGGCTGACCGCCGCCACCTTGAAGTAGTACGTGGTGCCATTGGTCAGGCCGGTCACGGTGTAACTGG
>JBAPYC010000925.1:0-2350 GCA_049284535.1 Streptosporangiaceae bacterium | reverse complement strand
ACCTGGCACTGTGCCTGCGGCTGAAGCCAGGCGCGCGGGCCGTGCTGCGCGCCACCGGGTCTCACCTGGCCCAGGGCCGGGCCGGAGCTGGCGGGACCGCGACCTTGTCCGTGCGGGCTGAGGTGGGTGACGGCGCCGAGCTGGACGCCGAACCCGGGCCGCTGATCGCCTGCCAGGGCAGCCGGGTCAATGTCCGGGTCGAGCTGGCGCTCGGGGCGGGCGCGGCGGTGGGGTGGCGGGAGCTGATCGTGCTCGGCCGGACCGGCGAGCCTGCGGGTGAGGCCACGCTGCGCTGGGACGTGACCCGGGCGGGACGGCCGCTGTTCCGGCAGTTCGTGGACCTGACCGACCCGGCCCCGACCACTCCAGGCATGCTGGTGGCAGGCCGCCGCGTGCTGGCCAGCGCGCTGCTGGCCGGCCTGGGCGGGCGGCCCCGGACGGTGGTGGCCTCGCCGCAGGCCGTGGCCCAGCTGGTGGCGGACGACACCCTGCTCGTCACTGTGCTCGCCGACGACGCCGCCGGCGCGACCCGGCAACTGGACGAACTGTGCGACCGGGCCCATGATGACCGGGACCCAGGGGAATAGCTGGCCAGCTGATAGCCTTTGCTACATGGGCGGTTCCGACCGCCACTGCCGCGGGCGCGCCGCCCGCCGGCCGCTTCGGAAGCCGTCCGGGTCGATTCGCCGTTGACGTTCTACCAGCATGCGGCCCCCGAACCAGCAATGGAGAGTCTTACCGCATGCCGCACACTTCACGGCGTTCGCACGCGTCCGCCGACCGCTACCACTCCGGTGGCCGTCGGGGCCGACCGAGCGGCCCTCGCCGCGAGCAGACCGCCCCGCCCCGCAGCCAGCGTAACGAGCTTGACGTCGCCCTGGACGCGGCGGCCGCGACCCCGCCGCCGGAGGCCACCTCGTTCGCCGATCTCGGCCTGGACCCGCGGCTGGTCAGCGCGCTGGCCGCCGGTGACATCCACGAGCCGTTCGCCATTCAGACCCGGGCCCTGCCGGACGCGCTGGCCGGCCGTAACCTGCTCGGCCGCGCTCAGACCGGGTCCGGCAAGACGCTGGCCTTCGGCCTCCCGCTGCTGAACCGGCTGGCCGCCGCTCATACCCCGCAGCGCGAGCGGGCACCGCGCGGGCTGGTCCTGGTCCCGACCAGGGAACTGGCTCAGCAGGTAGCCGACGTGCTGACCCCGCTCGGCCGCCGTGTCGGCGTCAGCATCGCCACCGTCTACGGTGGCGTGCCGATCGGCCGGCAGATCACCAAGGTGCGCGACGCCGACGTCGTGGTGGCCACTCCGGGCCGGCTCATCGACCTGATGGAGCGCCGCGCCTGCACCCTGGACGGCGTCGAGATCGCCGTCCTCGACGAGGCCGATCACATGGCCGACCTCGGCTTCATGCCCGCGGTCACCCGCATCCTGGACGCCACCCCGGCCGACGGGCAGCGGATGTTCTTCTCCGCCACCCTCGACCGCGCCGTGAGCCGCCTGGTGACCTCCTACGTCGCCGACCCCGCGTTGCACGCGGTCGCCCCGGAGGGCGACGCCGCCCCGGCCGAGCACCAGGTGCTGGTGCTCAACGCGCAGGACAAGCTCCCGGTCGCGACCGAGATCGCCCAGCGGCCGGGCCGAACGCTGTTCTTCGTCCGGACCAAGCACGGCGCCGACCGGCTGGCCAAGCAGTTCTCCCGGGCGGGAGTCGACGCGGCCGCCATCCACGGTGACCGCAACCAGAGCCAGCGCCAGCGCGCCCTGGACGGGTTCACCGCCGGGCACCCCCGCGTCCTGGTCGCGACCAACGTCGCCGCCCGCGGTATCCACGTGGACGACGTCGACCTGGTGGTCCAGTTCGACCCGCCGAACGACTCCAAGGACTACCTGCACCGTTCGGGCCGGACGGCGCGGGCCGGAAACACCGGGCTGGTCGTCGCGCTGGTCGAACACGCGCAGGTCCGCGAGCTCGAGAAGATGCACGCCGAAGCGGGCGTGACCGCAGTCCGGCACAACGTCGGGTCCGGCGATGACGTGGTCCGGGAAATAGCCACCTCCGGCACGCCGGTGCCGCCGGCGCCCGTACGGGTTCCGCAGGCCAGCTCCGACCGTCCCGCCCAGCCTGGCCGGCCGAGCAGGGCTGGCCGGGCGGCCAAGCGGTCCCGGGCAGCCTCGGGCCACGACGGCGCCAGCTATCACCAGTCGCAGTCTCCCCGTCCGCCCCGGAGCACCAGCAGCGCCAGCGCCGGCGCGGCTTGGGACAACGGCACGACCCGGGACGCCAGCTCGGCCCGGGAGGTCAGCGCCCGGGAGGTCAGCAGCCAGACCCGGGACCGCAGCCAGGGCCAGGGC
>JBAPYC010000924.1:0-6205 GCA_049284535.1 Streptosporangiaceae bacterium | reverse complement strand
TCCCGGAACAGGCCGCCGTAAAGCGCGATGAAAAAGCCGGCCGAATCCAGGGCGGGGACCACGGCCACCTTAAGATCCGGCTTTTCCACCCCCGCCGATCCGGTCACCCCCGCCGATCCGGCCGCGTCAGTCGATCCGCCGCCCGCGACGGATGACCCGCAGGCGGCCAGGATCAGTGCCGTCGCCGTAACCAGCAGTGCCGTACCGCGTGTGCGTCCGGTTCTCATGTGCCCTGCCCTTCCTCGCGGCGGAAGGGGGGCAGCTCACGCAGGGCGCGTGCCAGCAGCGTCGGGGCACGCGGAACCACACTCGTCAGTGGCCCCCCGGCCCTTACTTCTCGGCAGCATAAAACGGCCAGAGCTTCTCATTTCGCTATGTGACGGGATTTAGCTCTATGTGGCTATGCATAAGACAAGGGCCGCATAGGCACGCACCCCCTCACCGCGGTCCAGCCGCGGTTTTCAGGCGACAGTTGCTAATCAGGGAGCCGGGTGATGTTAACGTCACCCGGGACCTGACAAACTAAGACTCCTCTATCCCGAACGGGCAGCGGCGACCGCGCCCGGCAGCTTGAGCGGCCGGGCCAGGAACGGAGCATGTGATGGCGGACGCGGACGGCGAGGCGAAGCCACTCGACCAGGACACGCTGGTTGCGGACATTGACCGCACCCGCTCGGAGCTGGCGCGCACCATCGACGCCATCACCGACCGGGTGAACCCCAAGAAGAACATCGACCGGGTCAGGGATGAGGCCAAGAGCCGGATCAGCCAGATCGACCCGCTGATCGCCGGGGGCGCCGCCGCGGCGGTCGTGCTCGCCGCCACCGCCTTCTTTATCTGGCGCCGCCGCAGGCGCTAGCCTCCCCGCCCCGCCGCCCGCACCATCCGCAAGTCACCCGGACCCGGCTGCCCGTTCGTCGACCACCTCGAGGCGGGCAGGCCAGCTGTCAGCCCGCGCTCTTGGTCAGCTCCTCGTAGTCCGCCGCCGACAGCAGGTCGGCCGGCAGCGCGGCGTCGCCGTTACCGTCCTGGGCCACCCGTACCCGGAACATCCAGCCGGATGAGTACGGCTCGGCGTTGACCAGCGACGGGTCGTCCTCGAGCTCGGCATTCACCTCAACCACCTCGCCGTCCACGGGGGAGTAGAGGTCGCTGACGGACTTGACCGACTCGACCTCCCCGCAGGGTTCGCCGGCGGTCACGGCCGCGCCGGTTGCGGGCAGCGAGATGTAGACCACGTCGCCGAGTTGCTGGGCCGCGTAGTCGGTGATGCCCACCGAGGCCACATCGCCCTCGATGGACACCCACTCGTGCTCGGGGGTGTAGCGCAGGTCGGCAGGAACAGTCATCGCTCTTGTCTCCTCCGGTAAAAGGGCAGGTCGGTCAGCCGGGCAGGCACGGCCTGGCCCCTGATGCCGACGCTCAGTTCGTGGTTGTCTCCAGCCTCATTGCCGGAACCGGGATCGCCGGAACCGGGATCGCCGGGATCCAGGACATCGGGATCCAGGTATGCCATGGCGATCGGGACGCCGAGGGTGGGGGATGGGGCGCCGCTCGTGACGGTGCCGTGCTCGCGGCCATCGGCGAGGACGGGGTAACCGTGCCGCGCGATCCGCCGCGAGTCGATGGTCAGCCCGGCCAGCCGCTTAAGCGGCCCAGACGAGGCGCGGGCGGCCAGGGCCTCGCGGCCGACGAACTCGCCCGGCTTGTCGAACTTCACCACCCGCCCTAGGCCCGCTTCGAACGGCGTCACGTCGGGGCCGAGCTCGTTGCCGTACAGCGGCATGCCGGCCTCCAGCCGGAGCGTATCGCGGGCCGCCAGCCCGGCCGGGACCAGGCCGGCCCCCGCACCCCCGGTGGTCAGCGCGTCCCACACCACCTCGGCGTCCCCGGGCCGGCAGAACACCTCGAACCCGTCCTCGCCGGTGTACCCGGTGCGCGCCACCCAGGCCTTCCGCCCGGCTACTTCGGTGAACGCGCCTGCGTAATACCTGATCTGGTCAAGGTCGAGCCCGGTCAGCGGGGCCAGGATCCCGGCCGCTTCCGGTCCCTGCACGGCGACCAGCGCGTAGTCCAGCGTCGCGTCGGCGACCTCGGTCTCGTGCCCTTCGGCCCGCGCCCGGATCGCCCCGAACACGACCGCGGTGTTGGCGGCGTTGGCGATCACCAGGAACTCGCTGTCACCCAGCCGGTACACGACCAGGTCGTCCAGCACACCGCCGTCTTCAGCGCAGATCATCGTGTACCGGGCCCGCCCCGGCCGCAGCGCGGACAAGTTCCCCACCAGGGCGTAGTCCAGGGCGGCCGCGGCCCCCGGCCCGGTCACCGTGATCTCGCCCATGTGCGACAGGTCGAACAGCCCGGCCGCGCGCCGCACCGCCAGGTGCTCGGCGATCTCGCTGGTGTAGCGCAGCGGCATCAGCCACCCGGCAAAGGGGGTCATGCTCGCGCCGAGCCGCTCGTGCACGGCGTGCAGCGGGGTCTGCCTCGGCGGTTCCGCTGATGATGTCACCTGCGAATGGTATGCCGGATGCATGGACCTTCTCACCGAGCCCCAGATCAATGACGAACTGCTCGCCGTGCCCGCGTGGACCAGGGAAGGCGAGGTGATCCGCACGGTCACCGAGCGCGCCGACTTCCGCGATGCCCTGCTCTATCTGGGCGCCGTCGCCTACCTGGCCGAGACGGCCAACCATCACCCGGACGTCAGCATCGAATGGAACAAGGTCACGCTGACCCTGAGCACCCACTCGGCCGGCGGCCTGACCGCAAACGACTTCGCCCTGGCCCGCCAGATCTCGGCCCTGACCTGACCGGCCCTGACCTGACCGGCCCTGACCGGCATTGAGCTAATCGGGCACTGAACTAAACCGTCAGGCACAATGGACCGGTGGAATCCCAGGCGCGCCCGCCGCGCGAGGTCGTCATCCTCGGCTCGACCGGCTCGATCGGCACCCAGGCGCTCGACATCATCCGCCGCAACCCAGGCCGCTTCCGGGTGGCCGCGCTGGCCGCGGGCGGCGGGAACCCTGAGCTCCTGGCCCGGCAGGCGGCCGAGTGCGGGGCGGCGGCGGTCGCCGTGGCCAGCCCGGCCGCCGCGGCGCAGGTACAGGCCGCACTGCGCGATATCAGGAGCCGAACGGGCGGGCTCTCCCCTGGCCCGGAACCGCAGGTGCTGGCCGGGCCGGACGCGGTCTGCGAGGTGGCCGCGTGGCCGTGTGACGTGGTGCTCAACGGCGTGACCGGCGCGGCCGGCCTGCAGGCCACGCTGGCCGCGCTGGACGCGGGCCGGGTGCTGGCCCTGGCCAACAAGGAGTCGCTGATCATCGGCGGGCCGCTGGTCACCAGCCGCGCCAAGCCGGGTCAGATCGTGCCGGTCGACTCCGAGCACTCCACCATCGCCCAGTGCCTGCGGGCCGGCCGCGAGTCCGAGGTCAAGCGGCTGGTCCTGACGGCCAGCGGCGGCCCGTTCCGCGGCTGGAGCGCCGAGCGGCTGGCCGGCGTCACCCCGGAGCAGGCGCTGGCCCATCCGACCTGGAACATGGGCCCGCTGATCACGATCAACTCTGCCACCTTGGTGAATAAGGGCCTGGAGGTGATCGAGGCGCACCTGCTGTTCGGCTTCGGCCTGGACCGGATCGACGTGGTCGTGCACCCGCAGTCGATCGTGCACTCCATGGTGGAGTTCTCCGACGGCGCCACCATTGTCCAGGCCTCGCCGCCGGACATGCGGCTGCCGATATCGCTGGGCCTGGCCTGGCCGGACCGGGTGGCCGGCGCCGCACCTGGCCTGGACTGGTCGGCGGCCGCGACATGGACGTTCGAGCCGCTGGACGACGGCGCGTTTCCCGCCGTGGCGCTGGCCCGCGAGGCGGCCGCAGCGGGCGGCACCGCCCCGGCCGCCTACAACGGGGCCAACGAGGCCTGCGTGGCCGACTTCCGGGCGGGCCGGATCGGGTTTACTCGGATTGTGGACACCGTGGCCCAGATAGTCTCTGAGCATGACGCCGCGCGCACGGCCGTAACCAGCGTGGCGGATGTGCTGGCCGTAGACGAGTGGGCCCGCCGGCGGGCGCGGGAGCTCAACGCCTGACCGCATGGCGCGAGGAAGGCGCGAGGAAAGGGGAGTAGATGGACCTGATCGGCTGGGTCATCTTCCTTGTCGCGCTGCTCTTCTCGGTCATGCTGCACGAGTCCGGCCACTTCGTGATGGCCAAGAAGTTCGGCATGAAGGCCACCCGCTACTTCGTCGGCTTCGGGCCCACGCTGTGGTCCACCCAGCGCGGCGAGACCGAGTACGGCATCAAGGCAATCCCGGCCGGCGGCTTCGTCAAGATCATCGGCATGCACTCGCTAGACGACGTGGACGACCCGGCCGACGAGCCCAGGTCGTTCCGCCGCCAGCCGGCCTGGCAGCGGATCGTCGTGCTGTGCGCCGGCTCGTTCATGCACTTCTTGCTGGCCTTCCTGCTGATCTTTGGCCTGGCCGTCGGCATCGGGATCGAGAACGACAACACCACCCAGCTGGGCACGATCAGCCCCTGCGTGGCCACGAGCGTCGCCCAGCTGAACGCCGGCACGTGCTCGGCGTCGGACCAGGCGTCTCCGGCCAAGCAGGCCGGACTGCGGGTCGGCGACCAGGTGACGGCGTTCGACGGCACCCCGGTGAGTAACTGGACCCAGCTCGGCAATGCCATCCGCCGCGCCCCGGCCGGGCAGGCCGCGACCATCACGGTCAAGCGGGACGGCAAGGACGTGACGCTGCACACCACGCTGGCCTCGGTCAGGGGCCGCAGCGGCTCCTACCTGGGAATCGCCCCGGCCGTGGTCTTCCAGGTGGCCAACCCGATCCGGGCCGTGCAGTACGCCGGGTCGTCGTTCGGCCAGGTCGTGGTGGGCTCGGCCAAGGCAGTCGCGGCGCTTCCGGCGGCCCTGCCCAAGGACTTCGGCAAGCACCGGGCCAGCACGGCGGGGGGGCAGGTCACCAGCGTGATCGGTGCGGCCCAGGCCACCGGGGATGCGGTCGCGGCCAACGTGGGCTGGCAGTACAAGGTCAGCTTCGTGCTGCTGCTCATCGCCTCGCTCAACATCTTCGTGGGCGCCTTCAACCTGCTGCCGCTGCTGCCGCTGGATGGCGGGCACGTGGCCGCGATCGCTTGGGAGCGGATCCGGGCCTGGTTCGCCCGGGTGCGCCACCGCCCAGACCCCGGGCTGGTGGACATGTCCAAGCTGATGCCCGTGATGTTCAGCCTCTTCATGGTCCTGCTGTTCTTCGGCCTGGTCGTAATCGCGGCCGACATCGTGAACCCGCTGAATATCGCAGGTTAACGGCGGGGGTCTAACCGACGCGCCCGTCAGCGTACGTACCCGGCCAGTCCCCGGGTGATGGAAGAATGGTCCGGGTACTGGGATTCGGTAGTGCCAGATCTTGACTCAAGTGTGCCAACCGAACGGATGGGGGCTATGAGTACTGACCTCGGGATGCCACCGGTGCCGGCGGCGCCGCTGGCTGAGCGCCGGCAGTCTCGCCAGATCATGGTGGGTTCGGTGCCAGTTGGCGGCGGAGCGCCGGTAACGGTGCAGTCGATGACGACGACGCTGACTGCCAACGTGAACGCCACGCTGCAGCAGATCGCCGAGCTGACCGCCTCCGGCTGCCAGATCGTCCGGGTCGCGGTCCCGTCCCAGGACGACGCCGACGCGCTGCCCGCCATCGCCTCCAAGTCCCAGATCCCAGTCATCGCCGACATCCACTTCCAGCCCAAGTACGTGTTCGCCGCGATCGACGCCGGTTGCGCCGCCGTCCGCGTCAACCCGGGCAACATCAAGCAGTTCGACGACAAGGTGGCCGAGATCGCCCGGGCCGCCAGCGACGCCGGGGTCCCGATCCGGATCGGGGTCAACGCGGGCTCGCTGGACAAGCGGCTGCTGGCCAAGTACGGCAAGGCCACGCCCGAGGCCCTGGTCGAGTCGGCGCTGTGGGAGTGCTCGCTGTTCGAGGAGCACGGGTTCCGCGACATCAAGATCTCGGTCAAGCACAACGACCCGGTCGTGATGATCCAGGCCTACCGGCTGCTGGCCGAGGCCTGCGACTACCCGCTCCACCTCGGCGTGACCGAGGCCGGTCCGGCGTTCCAGGGCACGATCAAGTCCGCGGTCGCCTTCGGCGCGCTGCTGGCCGAGGGTATCGGCGACACCATCCGCG
>JBAPYC010000923.1:0-9502 GCA_049284535.1 Streptosporangiaceae bacterium | reverse complement strand
GGACAGCGCCATCTCGGGCATGGAGTCCGGCGCCGCGCCTGGCCCGGCCATAGCCGCACCGGCGGCTCTGGCCCCGGCGGCGTCCCCGGCCACGGTGCCCGGGCCGGCCGGTGGCGCGTCGCCGGCTGAGGCAGCTGCCGCCGGGCTACTAGCCGCTCCCACGGTGGCGAGCGTGGCCGCCCGGTCCTGGGTCTGCTGGGCGCCGGACGCGGCGGCCGTCCGTTTCGGCCGGGCGAAGGCGAAGTCGCCGGCGAACGCGACCACCGCGAGGGAGTAAATGACCAGCGCCACGATCATGAAGGCGTTGCTGACGTGGCCTAGGGAGACGTTGATGGGCATGGCCCTCACTCTTCCTCGTGTTGATGGTCTGCGGCTGCTGCTGGCGGTACCAGCGGCCCGGTGGCCGCGGGAGCGGAGGCGGCCTGTTCATGGGCGGACCGGAGCTCGGCGGCCAGCTGCGCGAATTCGTCCTCGAAACTCCCGCTGGCATCCGTGCGGGTCAGGCCGCCGACCTGCACCGTCGTGCCATGAACGTCGGCGCGGGCCCGGACGAAGACCCGCCGCCGCCGGACCATGAACGACAGCACCAGCCCGGCCAGGGCCGCGATGCCGCAGATCAGGGCGGGCAGCTGACCCGGGTCGTGGGTGATGGTCAGGCTAACCCACGGGACGTAACCGGTGAAGGTGATGCTGCCCTGGCCATTCGGCAGCTTCAGCGACTGGCCGGGCTGCAGCACCTGCGGGGTGGCCGTAAGCCGCTGCATGGCCCCGGTGTCCAGGAAGTACACGGACTGCGAGGGGCCGCTGTTCTCGCCCAGGTTCCCGGCGTAGGCGATGAGGCTCACCACCGGATTGTCCGCAGCCGGGAAGGCCGACTGCAGGGTGCCGCCGACGTCGACCGCGGTCGGCACGAAGACGCCGGTGAAGCCGAGCTGCTCCGGCTGGGCGTCCGGTACCTTGACCACGCCCTGAGACAGGAAGTTCCCTGTGGCCCCGGAGATGAACGGCGTGGCCTGGTCGTACACGACCACGCCACGGGCATCGGTCACCTTGAACACCGGCGCGTACCCGTGCCCGATCAGGTACACCTTGGTCCCGTCGATCGACAGCGGGCGGTTGACCTCCACGTTGTCGGTGCGGACCGCGCCGCCCGGATGCTCGGTGTAGCTGACCTGCGCGTCGAACGCATTCGGCTGGCCGCGCTGCTGCCCGGAGGCGATGTAGCTGGCGTTGAACTTGTTCAGCGTCATGGTGAACGGGGCCAGGTCCGCGTCGGTGACGAAACGGCCCGGGTAAAACTCGTCCAGGGCGCTGGCAGTATCGGCGAAGCTGGTGCCCTGGACGAGCAGCCTGTCGGCCTTGTAGCCAAACAGGCCGCCGAGCGCCACGGAGACCAGCACGCCCAGCAGGGCCAGGTGGAACAGCAGGTTGCCGACCTCGCGCAGATACCCTTTTTCCGCCGAGACCCACTCGCCCGCAGACGCAGGATCGGCGTCACTGCGGGTTCCGCCTGCGCTGTCGGGCCGGCGGAGCCGGAACCCGTGGTTGCCCAGGACCCGGGCCGCCACCTCGGCCGCCTGCGCGGGCGGCAGGGTCGTGACGTACTCGGCCGACCGCGGCAGCCTGGTCAGGTAGCGCGGCGCCCGCGGCGGCAGCGTCCGGGCCGAGCCGGCCAGGCGGAACGTACGCGGCACCACGCAGCCAACCAGCGACGCGAACAGCAGCAGGTAGATGGCGGCGAACCAGGGCGCACCGAAGACGTTGAACAGGCCCACGTGATTCAGCAGCGGCGCCAGCGTCTTGTGCGAGGTGAAGTACTGCTGCACCCCAGCCGGGTTGGTCCCTTGCTGCGGCAGCACGGATCCGGGCACACTGCCCAGGGCCAGCAGGAACAGCAGGATCAGCGCGATCCGCATCGAAGTGAGCTGCCGCCACACCCACTTCAGCCAGTCGGCGAGGCCGAACGTGCCGGGGCTGGCCGGCCCCGGGCCAGGCGGCGGGGCACCGGGTTCGCTGGCCGCCGGCTCGAACGGGTCGGTCTCGGGCGCGCGCACGTCGGTCATCGGATCACCCCGCCTTCCCGGTCACGCTGGTCAGGATGGTCATCATTTCGGGATAGGTGATCGAGCCGAACACGGCGCCCGCGATGTGCCCGGTCCGGTCGATCACCAGCGTGGTCGGCGTCCCGGCGATAGGCACCGCCGAGCTGAAGTCGAGGGTGACGGATGAGCTGGCATCGTTCACGCTGGGATAGCTGATGTGAAAGCTGTGCACGAACGCCTCGGCGCTGGCCGTCGTATCCCGGACATCCACGCCCAGGAACGACACCCCGGCGGCCCGATACTGGATCGCGAGATCAGCCAGGATGGGGGCCTCCGCACGGCACGGCACGCACCAAGAGCCCCAGAAGTTCACCACCACGACCTTGTCCCGGTACGAGGCGAAGTTCAGCCGCGAGCCGGTCAGCGTGGTAGCGGTGAAATCGGGGGCGACCGGACGGTGCCCGGCCGAGTAGAGCACGGCGCTCGTGCTCCCGTCGACCTCGCTGGTGGCGCTGCTCCCGCCGCTGGGCCAGACGATGACCAGCACCACGACCACGAGCACCCCGGCAAGCACGGCCGCCGCCATGACGACCGTGCGGCGCCGTCTTCTCAACACGGTGCGCTCAGCACGGGGTAGGTCCTTGCAATCTCCTACAGGGGGTAGTACTTCGTTATTGTGCCGCATCACCCTGGGTCACCTGTCTCCGGGCCGGCACGGTGTAGGCAACGCCGGTGATCCGGTCACCCGTGTACGTAAAGCTGGTCACGCTGCCGAGCGCGCATTCCCGCGACGTTGGGCTGTGCCACAGCCGCTTATTCTCGGCCGCCCGCCGCGCGGTCCAGATGGGCAGCTGGTGGCTGACGCAGATCGCCTCCTGCCCGGCTGCGGCTTCCCGGGCCGCCTCCATCGCGGCGAACATCCGGGCCGCGACCCGCTGGTACGGCTCGCCCCAGGACGGCCGGAACGGGTTGATCAGGTACGGCCAGTGCCCCGGACGCCGCAGCGACCCGTCGCCCACGCCGAACTTCAGGCCCTCGAAGTGGTTCCAGGACTCGATCAGCCGCTCGTTCAGCACGATGTCCAGGCCAAGCCGTTCGGCCACCGGGCGCGCTGTTTCCTGCGCCCGCTCGAGCGGTGAGCAGAAGAGCGCGACCACGGGACGCCCGGCAAAGTAGTCCGCCGCGGCGGTGGCCATGGCCCGGCCCTTCGCGGACAGGTGATACCCGGGCAGGCGCCCGTAGATGATACCGGTCGGGTTTTCCACCTCTCCGTGCCTGAGCAGGTGGACGATGGTCGTGTCAGACATGGCCCGGCCAGCTTACCCAGTCAGGCTGAGGCCGGGATCTCGATCAGTCCGGACGGCGGGCGCCCGTTTCCGCACGTCTCGCGCAGACTCCTGGAGCAGACGTCCCGGGCCGGCGCGTCCCGGAGTGCGTCCCGCGCCAGTGCGTTCCCGAACAGGGCATCCCGGATCTGGCCGGCTATGTAGGCCGGGTTGTGGCGGACGGCAAACGCCGGGAACCGCAGCACCCGGTACCCGTCCAGGGTGAAGTCGTTGTCCCGGCCCATGTCAGCCCAGTACTGGCTGGCTTCCATGTGATGGCTGCCATCGATCTCCACGATGAGCCGGGCGCGTTCCCAGACCGCGTCGAGCCAGCGGCGGCGCCCGGCCGGATCCCGCCGGGCGGCTTGCCGGTCCGGTTCGGGCAGCCGGTACTGGCGCAGCAGCCGGGTGAAGTCGAGCTCGGACAAGGCGTGCGCGCCCCCGGCGATATCGGCCAGTGTGGCGCTGATCACCGCCCGGCGGGCCAGCCGATGATTCCGGGCCACCACCGCGGTCAGGTCCGCGACCCGGGCCAGCCGCTGCTGCACCCCGGCGGCCAGCACCGCCTGTGCGCCCCGGTCGGTAGCCATCCACGCCGCCGCGTCCACCAGGGACCGCGCCACCCGTGTCCGCGGCGGCTTCCGCACCGGATGAACGTCGGCGGGTCCCAGCGCCGTCGAATAGTGCACGACCGCAGGAAGCCCTGGCGATGCGCGCCGCACCGAGCGGGACGCGGGCACGAGCAGATGAATCGGCTGTTCCTGGTCGGTGAAACCGCGCAGGCCGTCGAGCGATGCCGCAGTCAGGCCGGCCAGCGTAGCGCCAGGTCCGGCCCACAAGACCGCAATCCAAAGATTCTGGCGTTCGGTCAGCGGCCCCGACTGAGCTACTACGATGCCCCGGCACGGTTGCTGCCAGCGTCGCGTACGGATGCGCCAGCGCAAGCCATCTGGCGTCAGGTAATGCGTCAAGGCAGAGACCCGCGCTACACCATCCTGGTCGGCCAGTAGTTCGGTCAGTCCTGATTGAGCGGCATCGGCAGGAGGCATGCGGCCAGCCTGTACAGCAAGCCAAGACCTGCACAGCCCGCGATCGCAACCTGTGGATAACGCGCTCTTCCCGGACGCGCCTGTGGATATCCAGGATTTGCCGGCAGTTTCCGGTGCTATAGCCCCGCGAACTGCCGGCAAATCGACCGCGTTGTGACGAGTGGGACGCCAGATGGGGATGGGTGTCGGATGGGCCGCAGGGTGGCGCCGCCTGAGGCCAAGTGCGCCGGATCGGGGGATGGCGTGGGTCGGCTGGTCGCGAAGGTGCGAACGTGGCAAGTGAGGCTGCTGGGACGTGCCGTGAACGTGGCGTCGGGCGTCCGGCGAGGCGTTGAGCGGCGTGCGGCAGGTGAGCGCGGCTAGGCGTCGAGGGCAGCGGCGGCGGCGGTCGCGGCGGCGGGGAGGGCCTCGGCGATGCGCGCGATGGCGTGATCGTCGTGCGCGGCGGACAGGAACCAGGCCTCGTAGCCGGACGGGGGCAGGTAGACGCCGGCGTCGAGCATGGCGTGGAAGAACGCGGCGTAGGCGGTCGGCGACTGCTCCCTGGCCTCGGCGAACGAGTGGACCGGCTCGGTCCGGCCCAGGAACACCGAGAACAGGCTGCCCGCCTCCGATAGCGAGAACGGCACCCCGGCCGCGGTCAGGGCTTCGGACGCGAGCTTGGCCACGGTCGCGGCGGCCGCGTCGACCCGGGCGTATACCTCGGGTGTGCAGGACTGCAGGGTGGCCAGGCCGGCCGCGGTGGCCAGCGGGTTCCCGGACAGCGTGCCGGCCTGGTAGACCGGTCCGGCCGGGGCCAGCCTGGACATGATCTCGGCCCGGCCGCCGAAGGCGGCGCACGGCAGGCCGCCGCCCATGACCTTGCCGAACGTCACCAGGTCGCCGGCCACGCCGTCAATGCCGTACCAGCCGGACGCGGACACCCGGAACCCGGTCAGCACCTCGTCCATGATCAGCAGGGCACCAGCCGCATGGCACAGCTCGGCCAGCCTGGCGTTGAAGCCCGGCGCGGGCGGCACGACGCCCATGTTGGCCGGGCAGGCCTCGGTGATGACGCACGCGATCTGTTCGCCGCGCTCGGCGAAGGCCGCCGCCACCGCGCCGGCGTCGTTGTACGGCAGCACGATGGTGTCCGAGGCGGCCGCGCCGGTGACGCCGGGCGAGTCGGGCAGGCCGAACGTGGCCACGCCGGAGCCCGCCGACGCGAGCAGCGCGTCCACGTGCCCGTGGTAGCACCCGGCGAACTTGACCACCAGCGGGCGGCTGGTAAAGCCGCGGGCCAGCCGGACCGCCGACATGGTCGCCTCGGTGCCCGAGTTGACCAGCCGGACCTGCTCCACCGGGGCGCGGGCCACGATCTCGGTGGCCAGCGCCACCTCGCCGGGCGTGGCCGTGCCGAACGAGGTGCCGCGGGCCAGCGCCGCGGACACGGCGGACAGCACGTGCGGGTGCGCGTGCCCGAGGATCATCGGCCCCCAGGAGCACACCAGGTCGACGTACTCACGGCCGTCCACGTCGGTCAGGTAGGGGCCATCGCCGCGGACCATGAACCGGGGCGTGCCGCCGACCGAGCCGAACGCGCGGACCGGGGAGTTCACCCCGCCCGGGATAACCTCGCGGGCCCGGGCGAACAGGCTGTCGCTGGTCTCGGTCACACTGGGCTCGCTGTCATTCTGGGCTCGCTGCCATCTGGGCTCGTTGCCATCTGGGCTCGCTGTCATTTTGACTCGCAGGCGTCGACCAGGTGCTCCAGCAGGCGCACCGCGTCCGGCAGCGGGTGCTCGGCCGGGGGCCGCAGCCAGCGCGCGCCCGCTCCGGTCCCGGAACCCGACGGCGCGGGCACGTAGCTGTCCCGGCAGTGCCAGCGCAGGCCCTGCACCACGCTCTCCGGCTCGCAGTCAAGACCGCAGGACCACCACTCGTCCTCGTCGGCGGGCGAGCCCCTGGTCACGACGAAGAACAGCATCCGGTCCGGGTCACCCGCGGCCACCGGACCGGTCGTCACCCCGGTTGTCTCCATGTCCGCGAGCGCGGCCGCCCCGGCCGTCAGCGGAACGTCGAGCACATCAAAAACCCGGCCGGTGACGAGTATCACGCTCGCCTCCGGCCGGGTCTGCCACCAGCTCCTGATGATTTTCTGGTCTACCGTCGCCTGCATCTGCCAGGCCGGCGACACCGGGTGGGCGCCGGGAGCGGGGCACCCGACCCGGTCACACGAACAGGCCCGGCCCGGCTCCATGGCGGCGCGGCTGCCACGGTAGGTGTGCGCGCCGAGGCATACCGGCCAGCCCATGGACGCGTACTGCGCGGCCACGTCGCCGAGCGGCTGAGGCTGTTCCGCCGCCCGGCCGCGGCCCCGGCGCCGCATCACGTTGACCATGGACGTCAGGCCCCCTTGCCGTTGACTGCCGTGCGCCACGAGGCCAGCCGGCCCGGGCGCGCACGATACGAGAGATACCGAACGGAGCTAGGCGTCACTGTCCGATAATCCCTGTTACCTATCGTAGAGCACGGAGCGGTGCCCGTTCGGCTCATTGCCCGAGCTGTGACCATGCGGACGGTCACAATTTGCGCGCAACCTCGGTCGCCCAGTAGGTCAATATGATGCCCGCCCCCGCCCGGCGGATGGCGGTCAGTGTCTCGGAGATGATTCGGTCGCGGTCCAGCCAGCCGTTGGCCGCGGCCGCCTCCACCATGGCGAATTCCCCGCTGACCTGGTAGGCCGCCACTGGCAGCGTTACCGCGTCGGCGACCCGGCGGATGATGTCCAGGTAGGCCAGGGCCGGCTTGATCATGATCATGTCGGCGCCCTCGCCGATGTCCAGCGCCACCTCGCGCAGGGCCTCGGCCGCGTTGGCCGGGTCCTGCTGGTGCCCGGCCCGGTCACCGAACCTGGGCGCGCCCTCGGCCGCCTCGCGGAAGGGGCCGTAGAACCCGGACGCGTACTTGGCCGAGTAGGCGCAGATCGCCACCTCGGTGTGCCCGGCCGCGTCCAGCGCGGCCCGGATGGCCGCTACCTGGCCGTCCATCATGCCGCTCGGCGCGACCATGTGCGCGCCCGCATCGGCCTGGGCCACCGCGGCCGAGGCGTACCGCTGCACGGTGACGTCGTTGGCGACCTGGCCGTCCGGGGTGAGGATGCCGCAGTGGCCGTGGTCGGTGTACTCGCACAGGCACAGGTCGGCCATGATCACGCAGGCGTCGCCGACCTCGGCGCGCAAGTCAGACAGAGCCAGCTGCGAGATGCCGGCCGGGTCGTCGGCGGCTGAGCCGCGGTCGTCCTTGGCCGCGGGCACGCCGAACACGATCAGCCCGCCCACGCCCGCCGCGGCCGCCTCGGCCGCGGCCTTGCGCAGGCTGTCCCGGGTGTGCTGGACCACGCCGGGCATCGAGGAGATCGGCTGCGGCTCGGACAGGCCCTCCTTGATGAAGACGGGCAGGACCAGTTCGGCCGGCCGCAGCGAGGTCTCGGCCACCATGGCGCGGATGGCCGGGGTGCGGCGCAGCCGCCGCAATCTTGAAACGGGAAAAGTAGCATCCATAGCGTTACCGCCCTAGCGGAGCCGGCGCCGGGCGCCACGGCGGCGCTCGCTCGGCCGCCGTACCGGCTCACCGGCCTGGCGGGCCGCGTCCCGCAGGCTGGCCCCGTACTCGGCCATGGCGTCGACCAGGGCGTCCATCGACGGCTTGGGCGCGGTCACGTCCACCCGCAGGCCGAACTCGGCCGCGGTCTTGGCCGTCTGCGGGCCGATCACGCCGATGGCGGTCACCGCGTGCGGCTTGCCCGCGATGCCGACCAGGTTCCGCACCGTCGAGGACGAGGTGAACAGCACGGCGTCGAAGCCGCCGCCCTTGATCGCCTCGCGGATCGGAGCGGGCGGCGGCGCGGCCCGCACGGTGCGGTACGCGGTCACGTCCTCCGCCTCCCAGCCCAGGTCGATCAGCCGGGCCAGCAGCGTCTCGGTGGCGATGTCGGCCCGCGGCAGCAGCACCCGGTTGATCGGGTCGAGCAGGTCGTCGTATGGCGGCCAGGCCTCGGCCAGGCCTTCGGCCGACTGCTCGCCCTCGGGGACCAGGTCCGGCCGGATGCCGAAGTCGAGCAGGGCCGCGGAGGTCTGCTCGCCGACCGCCGCCACCTTCACCCCGGCGAACGCCCGGGCGTCCAGGCCGTACTCCTCGAACCGCTCGCGGACCGCGCGGACCGCGTTGGTCGAGGTGAACGCCACCCACTGGTAGCGGCCGGTGACCAGGCCCTTGACCGCGCGCTCCATCTGCTGCGGGGTCCGCGGCGGCTCGACCGCGATGGTTGGCACCTCCTCGGGCACCGCGCCGTACTCGCGCAGCCGCTGCGATACCATCGCGGCCTGCTCCTTGGTCCGCGGCACCAGGACCCGCCAGCCGAACAGCGGCTTGGTCTCGAACCAGGACAGCTGCTCCCGGGCCCCGACCGCGTCGCCCACCACAGCAATGGCGGAGCCGAGCGTGTTGGCCAGCGATACGCCGGCGGCCTTGAGGTCGGGCCCGATCCGGCCCAGCGAGGAGACCACCGTCTGCTGCGCGCTGGTCGTGCCGTCCCAGGTGATGGCCAGCCGGGTGCCGTCCGGCCAGCCCGCCGCGATCAGCATCTTGCCCAGCTCGGCCGGGCCGGCCTCAGCGCCGAGCACCACCAGGGTGGCCGGGCTGTAGGCCAGCTGGGTGGCCTCGGCGGCGTGGATGATGCGCACCTCGCCGGTTGGCTCGGTGGCCAGCGGGATGCCGGCGTAGGCCGGCACCGCGGTGGCCGCGGGCACGCCCGGCACGATCTCGAACCGCACCCCCGCCTTGGCGCACGCGGCGGCGTCGGCGACCGCGCCGTTCAGCAGCGGGTCGCCGCGGTACAGGCGCACCACCAGCTGGCCACCTCTCGCCGCCTGGACCAGCGTGCGCGTGGTGGCCGCCCCGTCGGCGGGATCGGCCAGCTGCGCGTCCGGGCTCATGTGCCGCTGGGCCAGCGGGGCGAGGTCGGCCGCCGCGACGACCAGGCTGGCCTGGCCGAGAAGCTCGGCGGCCCGGACCGTCAGCAGGCCTTCATCGCCCGGGCCCGCGC
>JBAPYC010000922.1:0-2801 GCA_049284535.1 Streptosporangiaceae bacterium | reverse complement strand
ACGTAGCGCCTGGCGCCGTCCCGCCGCGCGCGGATGCCGCGCGACCACGTTACGCCGCGCCCGGCCAACCCGAACAGGGTATCGATCGTTCATGGCGCGCAGCGGCGCGCCGGGCGCCACGATGGTGCCGGCTTGACGCGTTTATCGGACCGGCATATTGCCCACGGTATACCGGGACAGAAATGTCGGGACTTAACCGTACATATATTGCGGTGCGGACATAGCGGACATTTACGTCCAGCCCCGGGGCGACCTCAGGGATTATTGTTTCCGCTGTGGCTGCATTGGCATTTGAGAGTGGTACGGCAGCGGTGCGCCGTCAATGAGTACCCCCGGTCGGAGTCGAACCGACACTGGGGACCCTTTTAGGGGGCCGGCCTCTTCCCTTGGGCTACGGGGGCGGATTCATAATACCGTCCGCGTAATTGCCTAACCGAGGAGTAACCAAGACCTCTTGAAAGAATTTTGCGCGATTCCATGATCATTCCGAAAAGAATTGCAGAGAGTAACTAATTCAAGATCGACATTTACTCTTAGTAGTCGACTGATGCTTAACGGTCAACATAGGAGCGGGCGCGGCCGAAGATATCGTCCAGCATGGCCGGGGTCACCCGGCCGGTGAAGGTGTTCTGCTGGCTCGGGTGATAACAGCCGATCAGCACGATCTCGCCCGGCTCCTGCGGGTTCGGCAGCCGGACCTCGGCGCCGTGGCCGAAGGCCGGACGGCGGCGCGGGAGCTCGAACCCGGCCCGGCGCAGCACCGGCCAGACGGCCTGCCAGGCGTACCCGCCCAGGCACACGATGACCCGGAGGCCGGAGGCGACCAGGCGGAGTTCGGCCAGCAGCCAGGGGGCGCATGTGTCCCGTTCGGCGGGTTCCGGTTTGTTGTCCGGCGGCGCGCACGCGACCGCGGCCACCATCCGGGTGTCGATCAGCCGCTGGCCGTCGCCCCGGGACACGCTGGTGGGCTGGGCGGCCAGGCCGCAGCGGTACAGCGAGGCGAATAGGAAGTCGCCACTGCGGTCCCCGGTGAAGATCCGGCCAGTGCGGTTACCGCCATGGGCAGCGGGTGCCAGCCCCACGATCAGCACGCCGGGGCGCGGCGATCCCCAGCCGGGAATGGGACGCCCCCAATAGGGCTGGTCGCGGAACGCGCGGCGGCGCACCACGGCCACCTCTTCCCGCCAGGCGACCAGCCGCGGGCAGGCACGGCACACGGACTCGCGGGCTTCGACCACGGTCAGGTCCGCGGCGGTGCCGGCCAGCGCGACCACGTCTTCGGGGCGGCGGGCGACGGGAGTGTCCGGCCCGGCCGGATCGTCTGGCCACTCCCCCGGCGGAATGAGGGAGCCCGGGCCCCGGGCCGTTGCGGCTGAGTCCTCGGGCCCTGGGTTTCCGGGCCCTGGGTCGGCGGGCCCTGGGTCCTCAGGCACGCGGGTTCCGCGCCAGCGACCAGGCCATTCCGTCCAGGATGTCGTGCTCGCTGGCCAGGACCTCGTCGAAGCCGAACCGGGTCATGATCCGGTCGAGCACCAGGGCGCCACCGCCAATCACGTCTACCCGGCCGGGATGCATCACGCCGATGGTGGCCCGGGCCGCCCGGGTCTGCGCCAGCAGGCTCGCCGTCACTTCGTGTACGTCGGCCGCTGATACCCGGGCGTGGTGGATCCGGGCCGGGTCGTAGGCTTCCAGCCCCAGCGCGATGGCCGCTACCGTGGTTACCGAGCCGGCCAGCCCAACCAGCGTCTTCGCCTCCCGGACCGCGATGGCCGCGCTCACCGTGTCCAGGGCCGCATCGATGTCAGCGGTGGCCGCCGCGATTTCCGCTTCCGTAGGCGGGTCGCCGTGCAGGTGCCGTTCGGTCAGCCGGACACAGCCGATGTTGACCGAGATCGCGGCCGCCGGCGGCCCGGCCCGGCCGAGCACGAACTCAGTCGACCCGCCGCCGATGTCGGTGACCAGGAACGGCTGCGGCTCGCGGCTGGCGGCCAGTTCCGCCGTGGCGCCGGTGAACGACAGCATCGCCTCTTCGTCCCCGGTCAGCACCTCGGGAACGACCCCGAGCACCTCCTTGACCTGGTGGACGAACTCGGCCGCGTTAGCAGCGTCCCGGGTCGCGCTCGTGGCCGCCATCCGCACCGCCCCGGCGCCGGAGCGGGCGATCGCGTCCGCGTAATCGCGCAACACGGCCATGGTCCGGTCCAGCGCCTCGGGAGCCAGCTGACCGGTCCGGTCCACGCCCTCCCCGAGCCGGACGATCTCCATCCGGCGGTCCACGTCAATCAGCTCGTTGCGGCTCGGATCTACGTCGGCCAGCAGCAGCCGAAGTGAGTTGGTACCGCAGTCGACCGCCGCCACCCGGTGGCCCATCAGCCGTCCTCCTCAACGCACGGGCCCGGCCGCCACCACTCGCCCACGGCCCGCAGCGCCTCGGCGCCGAACGGGTTCACCGGACCTGCCGCGAGTTCGTGAGCGACCAGGGCATGCAGGCACTTGACGCGGTCAGGCATGCCGCCGGCCGACTGCGTGCCCGCCGGCAGCGGCTCTACCCCCGCGGCCTGCGCGGCGGCCGCCCGCCGGGCCAGGTAATCCTGGTGGGCCGCCTCGTACCGGCGTCGCAGCTCGTCATCGGCCAGCCGGGCGGTCATCTCCCGCATCTCGCCGGAGGCCTCCAGGCTGCTGACCGCCGCGGCGGCGCGCGGGCAGGTCAGGTAGAACAGCGTCGGGAACGGGGTGCCGTCGGGCAGCCGCGGCGCCGTCTCGGCGACGTCGGGCCGCCCGCACGGGCAGCGGTGCGCCAC